>JALHOE010000133.1 GCA_022843175.1 Deltaproteobacteria bacterium | reverse complement strand
CGGCGAAGGTCGTCGCGCCGCCGCTGCAGCGGCCGGGCGCCATCGGCGGCAGCATCGGCAGCGGGAGCAACGTCGCGCCGGTCGGGACGTCGTGCCCGGCGACGCGGGCGGCGAGGTTCGGCGCGTCGCACGGATCGATCACCGCGCTGAGGCGCGCGTCCTTGCCGGGCAGGTGAACCTCCCACGGCCAGCTCGCGACGTCGTCGGCTTCCTTCTCGTCGAACGTGGTGGTGTCGACGCGGGTGACGCCGGTGGCGTTGCGCACGAGCAGCTTGCCGCCGCTCTCGAACGCGAGCGCCCCCCAGGACGGCGCGCCCTTGGCCGGCGTGCTCGGGAGGACCTTCAGCTCGCGCGCGGTGCCCCACACCGCAGGGACAGCGGCTTCGATCGCCTTGTCGATCTCGTTGCGGGTCTTGCTCGTGCGCGCGACCGCTGGGCTCGAGAGACGCTCGCGGGTCGCGATGGCCGTGAGCGCGTCGTTGCTCGCGAGCGACGCGCGCACCTCGGCGTAGCCGGCGTCCTCGAGCGCCTTCGACGCGCCGCAGGGGACGCCGCGCTCGCCGCCGACCTCGAGCCACGGCGCGCCCGCCTCTGCGCACACCGCGCCGTGGAGCACCCGGAGCCGACGCACGATCGGGAGCGCGCGCGCCGCGTCGCCCTTCTTCGCGGCCGCGCCCGCGGCCTTCTGCGCGAGGAGTTGGAACGAGGTCTCGGGAAAGCTCCGATTGCGCGACAGCCCGGCGGGCCGGTCCCAGTAGGGCAGCTTCGCGACCAGTCGATCGCCGGGCTCCCACGGCGGTCCGCCGCCCTCGAGCGCGAGGTTGAACGTCGGATCGTCGACGCCGTCTCCGTCCTGATCGGTCGCCTCGACGTCGATCGCGAACGTCCACCCGAGCGGCGGTTCGGCGACGCGCGCGCTCCACCGGATCGAGGGCGTGGGCGCGAACGCGGCGAACACGAACCTTCGTTGCGTCGCCGCTGCATCGCCGCAGTTGGGGCGGAGGTCGAGCGCGACGCTGTGCGGTCCGACCAGCGTGAGCATGGTGGCCTGCGCCTTGGCCAGGCACGGCGCCGGCATCGAGATCTCCGAGCCCGCGGACGTACCGGTGACGCCGCGTCCGGCGAGGAGGCCGCCCTTGCCGTCGCCGCGATGGAACCGGAGCTCGCCGCCGCCGCCGCCGGGGGGCTGCGTCCACGCGACGACGTCGGTCTGACCGTCGCCGTCGACGTCGTGGGCGATCGCCGCGACGATGGCGCTGCCCGCGGGCGCCTCGAACGCGAGGCCATCGAGGCTCCACTTGTTGGCGCCGGCCGGCGCGAGCGCGGCCTGCACTTTTTGGAAGCTGCTCTTCTGCCCGCCGTCGACGGCGGCGTCGGCCGCGGCCACGTCGCCGTCACGAGCCGCAACCGCTCCGGCGTCCTCGAGGAACGGGACGTACGGGGTTGTCTTGCGACACGGCCCGGAGCAACCGGAGACGGCCAGGGGCACAAGCGCGAGGAGGGCGCGCACGGTGGGACTTCTAGAACAACGTTGGGCGGGACGCTCTTTGTTCCTGCGAGTCTGCTCGGCTTTGGGGGGCTCGCCGAAAACGCCCGCGCGGTCGAGCACATACGGTAGGCTTCGCGCCGAACATGTCCCAACGGGGGCGCCCGGAAAACCGAGGCGAGCAGCTTGGCCAAGCGCTTGCGCGCGCGCTCAGCGGGGCGACCCTCGGGGAGCGTTGGATCGTGGAGGGCCTCCTCGGCGTCGGCGGCATGGGCGTCGTGCTCGGCGCCACGGACGGCCCCGACGGTGCGCCCGTGGTCGCGAAGGTGATCGCGCCGCAGCTGGCGCCCGCGCAGTGGGCCGCGTTCGTCAAAGCGTCCCGCCGCGAGGCGCTCGCGTTGCGCAGGCTCTCCGATCGTCGTCCGCCGAGCCCCTACATCGTTCGCTTCTTCGACGAGGGCGAGGTCGAGGTGCCGATCAAGCAGAAGGTGTCGACCAACACCTTCAGCGACGAGAGCATCCCCATCCGCTACCTGATCCTCGAGTACGTCGACGGCGGTCCGCACGGCACGACGCTCCACGACCGCATCCATCGCGCGCTGCGCGAGTCGGGCAAGGGGTTCACCCCGAGCCGCGCGCGCCGCGTGCTCCGTCACATCGCGCGCGCGCTCTCGGACATCCACGCCGAGCGCCTCATCCATCGCGATCTCAAGCCCACCAACGTGCTCGTCGCCGGACCGCCGGGCGAAGAGGTCGCCAAGGTCACCGACTTCGGCATCGTGCGCGTGCAGGACGACGCGTCGCACGCCGGCGTGGTCGCGGTCTCGGTCGGGTACTCGGCGCCCGAACAGTACGTGCCCGGCAACACCCAGGTCGGCACCCAGTCCGACATCTTCTCGTTCGGCGCGCTCGCCTACGAGGTGCTCACCGGCTGCGCGCTGTTCCCGCAGGAGGCGCAGGCCTCGCTCGCGGCGGCGCGCCGGCCCAATCGTCACTCGCTGCTCGACGCGCCCACGATCCACAGCGCGTATCAGCACGCGGTCGAGCAGGTGCAGGCGATCGACAAGCTGATCGCGCAGGCGACCTGGCCCAAGATCGAGGGGCGCCCGCAGGACGTGCGGGAGCTGTGGCGTGCGCTCGACGCGCAGCTCGCCGCCGTCGAGCAGATCGTCGCGCCGAGCAGCGAGACGCAGCAGGCCTCCCGGATGTCGAGCGCGACGATGCCGGCCGTGCGCGCCGAGATCATCGCCGGCCTCATGCCGCGCGAGGCGCCCGGCCAGCCGCAGCAAACGACGATGCCGCGCGAGGAGCCGTGGCACTGGCGCCTCCGCGGCCGCGACGAGGGACCGCGCACGATCCTCGACGTCGCGCTCGGCGAGGATGGCAAGGCGCTCGCGGTCGGCGCGGCGGGCGTTCGGTTCTGGGACGGCGGCGGCTGGCTCGAGATCCCGCTCCCCGAGGGCCTCCCGCGGGACGCGTTCACCTGCGTCGCGCGCCTCGACCCCGACCGCTATGCGCTCGGCGGCAAGAGCGGCCTGCTCGCGTTTCTCACGCGCGGCTCGTGGCAGCTGCTCCGCGGCACGGACGCGGCCGTCGAGTACACCGCCCTGTGGGGCAACGAGCAGGGCGTGCTCGTCGCCGCGGGGCGCCGCGAGGGGCGGAGCGCCGTCGTGTGGTGCGCGCGCGGTGGTGAGTGGCTCGCGCCGCGCAAGATGCCGGGCATCCGCGCCATTCACTCGATCGCGCCGCACGTCGGCGGCAACGTGCTCGCCGCGGGCGACGCGCTGCCACGCGATCCGAGCATCCCGCAGCACAACATCTCCGAAGAGGGGCTGGTCGGCGCGGTGCTCTCGGTGTCCACCGGCAACGGCGACCTCCGCGATCTGCGGCCGGCCGACGGCGAGATGCCGCGCATCTTCTCCGTCGCGACGAGTCGGTTCGGCGAGGCCGTCGTCGTCGGGGCCGGCGGCTTCGCGGCGCGCGTGGGGTTCGCGCCCGCCGGGGTCGAAATCAGACCGGAGCGCGTCGAGACACGTCACGACCTGATGGGCGCGCGGTTCGACGCGTCCTCGCAGGTGTGGGCCGTCGCGTCCGGCCGCATCGTCGCGCGCACGATCGCCGCCGACGGCCGCCCCGTGTGGCGGCGCATCTGGTGGGGAGCGGGCGACGGCCCCTCGTTGATCCGCGTCTTCTCCTCTGGAGATCGCCTCCTCGCGTTCTCCCGCGAGGGCCTCGTGGTGGAGGGCCGTTCGACCGTGCGCGCGACCCGCTCGGAACGCCCGCCTCCGCCGTAGAGCTCGTAGCGTCGCGTTGCCGAATGCCGCACGAGCGTGCACGGCGCGCGCGCCGTCGCGCGCGGTCTTCCCGTTGTTCAGTGGCGCACCGCTTGCGACACCAAGTCGGAAACCGCCGAACCCACCGACGAGGCATTCCATCATGGCCGCGCACACCGACAGCCGACCCTCGAGCCCCGCCAAGCTCACCAGCCACACAGCGAGCCGTCCGAGCGGGCGGTCGAGTTGGAACCCGTACCTCAGCGATCCCGACCTCACGACCAACGAAGCGGACGCGGAGGAGCGGATGGACGGGCGCTCCGCGATCCCGCCGGCCGAGCCGCAGCTGCAGGTGATCGACGGGCGGACCGCGTCGTCGATGGACTCCAAGAACTCGCACGAGATCATCGACACGCTGGCGTCGCTCGCCGACAGCGTGCGCGAGGGTGTCAACAAGGACGCGATCGTGGACACCGTGCGGACGCTCGCGAAGACGCTGCAGCGGAAGGTCGCGAAGCTCGGCGGCATCGCGGTGCCGGCGGACGCCGCGCGGACGAGCGACGTCGCCACGTCGCGCTTCTCGATGCCCGCGCGCACCAGCTTCGCGAACAGCCTCGACGGCTATCGCCCCGATCGCGACGTCGTCGCCCCGATCTCGGTGCGGCCGAACGCCATGGAGCTGCTCTGGGTGTGTGGCGACTGTGGGCAGCACTACCAACGCGCCCGCGAGTGCCCGGAGGAGTGCAACGCGTGCGGCGCGCCGCGCCAGCACTTCTACGCACCGATCGAGGACTGACGCCTTCGCAGACTCCGTCGCAGACTCCTTCGCAGAAGGAGCAGGGGGAGGGCGAGCCACGGCCACGGCGGGGTGGAGGAGGTGCGCGGCGCGCGACACCCGCAGCCCTCCTCCGCGCGCTCGTCGTTGAGGAAGCCGCCGGCCGACCCGTCGCTCGGCGCGCCGGCGTCGGGCGTGCTCGCGTCCTGCCGGCTCGCGTCGTCGGGGACGCTCGCATCGGGCGTGGTCGACGGCGGCCCGAGCTCGAGGCGCAGCTTCGGCGCGCGCGCCTTGTCTGCCTCTTTCGAGAGGTAGTGCGAGCCGTTGCTGTCGGTCGAGACGATCGCGAACGCGCGCGTGCCGCCCGCCACGAGCGAGGTGACGTCCCACTCGACGTCCTGATCGGGATCGACGCTCCGCTCCGGGCCGATCTTCGTCGCGCCCCACGCGGGCTTGGTTGCCCAGGTGACCGTGGTCTCGCTCCACGACGTATCGCTCACCGCGTGGACGCCACCCGATCCCCCCGCCGCCGACGGCGACGACGTGGTGTGCATCCGCAGGATCGCGCGCTTCACGGTGCCGCTCACCGCCGGAAACATCAGAAGGATGGCCTCGTTGCTGACGCCGGTCGCGAGGTCGTTCACGTCGGGCGACACGCCGCTGATGTTGCCGTCGACGGTGACGTCCTGCAGCACGTCGAGCTCGCTGCTCGTGGACGCGTCCGGCGCGCCGGTGTCGACCGTGGGGCCGGCGTCGGGAACGACCGGCGCGCCGCATGTCTTGGTCATCGTGCCGGCGGTGCCCGTCACCTTGAGGTTCTTGAAGGTGAGCCCCTTGGGCATCGCCTCGGTGCTCCCGACCTTGTGCCGCGGCGAGCCGAGACGAACGCGCACGGGCTGTGGTGCATACGTGCCGGTGTACGCGATGGTCGAGAGATCGGCGCCGTCGCGGGAGAGGATCATCTTCCCCGCGCCCCAGCGCAGCCCCATGCGATAGGTCTTGGCCGGATCCCAACCGATGTCCTTGTCGGAGCCGTTCGCGTAGGCGAGGCCGCCCGTGTAGCAGGTGTCCGGGCAGGGGGTGTCGTGATGCCAGGGGGCGCCGCGCGGACAGATGTGCAGCTCGACCTTGATCGCTCCGCCGCGCCCCGGCTCCGCGGTGCCGAAGATGCGGGTGAAGACCTTGAAGTCGTTGTTGCGGAAGTCGGGCGCGTAGGGGGACGGCTCGGTGGAGCCGGTCGTCGCCTGGTACACGCACAGCACGTCGTGGTCGGCGCCGACGAGCGAGCCGCCGACCGAGACGCCGCTCACCTCGTACTCGACGCTTGCGGTCTCGAGCGCGTCGGCGAGCTCGTACCACACCGTGTCGGTGTCGCCGGTCGTGGTCCAGCCCGACGGCGAGAAGGCGCCGCCGCTCTGACCGCGACCCGCGAAGCCGGGCGCGGTGAGCGGGTCGTTGACGTAGTCGGCGGCGCTCGCGCGGGCGGACCACAGCATGAGCACCACCACCGCGAGCCCCCTGCGCATGCTCCAAATCTAGCATTCACGCAAAACCAAGCCGCTGGCCGCCGCTTTGTGACAACCGTGTGGCGGCCCCGGCGCTCCCGGCGCCGTGGCGCCGGCGGGTGATCTGTAGCAAGCTCTGCGCGTGCTTCGCGCTTCGCTTCTCACCGCTCTTGCGCTCACCCTCGGGTGCGGCTCGTCGTCCAACGATCAGCCCGCCGCCGATGCGGCCGTCGACAGCACGACCGACACCCCGAGCGACACCGCGGTCACGCCGGTGGGCACCGCGGACTTCGAGCTGCTCACGCTCACCGCATGGCAGGGGCAGCTCGAGCCGCTCACGGTCTCCACGGCGACCACGGCCACGGCCCTCGGCGGCTTCCCGGTGCTCTCCGCGTACTTCAAGGAAGAGCGGGCCGCCGCCGCGGGCGACGTGCTGGTCGTCACCGGCGGAGACGAGTTCGGCGCGACGCCGGTGCTCTCGTCGGTGTTCGACGACGAGCCCGCGATCAAGGCGCTCGACTTCCTCGGCCTCCGCGCCACCACCTTCGGCAATCACAATTTCGATCTCGGCGTCCCTCGCCTCAAGGAGATCATCAGCACCGCGAAGTACACGTTCGTGACGTCGAACCTCACCAACGTGCAGTCCGAGCTCGGGTCGAAGGTCGCGACGCCGTATTTCATGACCGAGGTCGGCGCCGCGTCGCCCAAGCCGAAGGTCGCGTTCATCGGCCTGAGCGCGCCCTCGCTCCTGCAGATCCAGTTCCCCGGCAAGTTCGGGTCGATTGGGATCGAGGAGCCGATCGCCGCTGCCAACAAGGCGGTGCGCGCCGCACGCGACGCTGGTGCGAGCGCCGTCGTCGCCCTCGTGCACGCGGGCGCCGACAGCGTCGACGCCGCCGGCAATCCGAGCGGACCGGTCGTCGATCTCGCCAAGGCGGTGAGCGGCGTCGACGTGTGGGTCGCCGATCACACCGACATCAAGGTCAACGCCACGGTCAACAACGGCCTCATCGTCCAGAACCGCAAGCGCGGTCAGGGCTACGCCGTGGTGAAGGTGAAGATCGTCGACGGCAAGGTCACCACCAAGTCGGCGGCGCTCAAGGACGCGGTCGGCACCGTGGCCGAGATCTTCCCGGCGGGCGCGGCGTGCATGGCGCCCACCGAATGCGCGAGCGGGGCGTGCGAAGCGGGCAAGTGCGCCGTCAGCTGTCCGTCGACGCCGTGCTCCATGGGCTTCACCTGCAACGCCGGGGCTTGCCAGAAGGTCGTCAAGGCGGCCGACGCCGAGGCCGACGCGCTGCTCGAGCCGTTCCGCAAGGCGCTGCCCGAGAAGTTCGACGTGAAGGTCGCCGTCATCGATCAGGAGTACAAGCGCGGCGGCAGCCCCCAGATCGAGCGCGTCGGCGAGACGCCGCTCGGCGATCTCGTGGCGGACGCGCTCCTCGAGCGCACCAAGGCGCTCGGCGCGAAGATCGCGATGGTCAACGGCGGCGGCATCCGCAACCCGCTGCCCGGACCCTACGCGCCGCTCGACAAGACGCTGCGCCGCACGGCGGTCGGGTACGCGTCGGGCCCGCCCTACGACCTCGTCGTGGGCGACGTCTTCAACATGCACCCGTACAGCAACGCGGCGATCGTGCGAAAGATCCGCGGGAGCACGCTGTGGTCGGCGCTCGAGCACGGCCTTTCGTACCTCCCCGCCGCCAACGGGGCGTTCCCGCAGATCGCCGGCTTCAAGGTCGTCTACGATCCGGCCGCGCCGGCGCTCTCGCGGGTCGTGTCCGTCACGCTCAACGACGGCACCGTCATCCCGCGGGACGACACCAAAGAGCTCGGCCTTGCGACGGTCGACTTCATCAATGCGGGAGGCGACGGGTACTCGATGCTTGTCGAGGCCGTGCCCTCGCCGACGCTCGATCTCCTGACCACCCTCGTGATCGAGCACCTCAAGGCCAGCACGCCCTTTCCCGCACCGACAGGTGGCAGGTTGGTACGAAAGATGTGACTCGGCTTTTGCCGCGCTCGTGGCCAGGTGGTAAATCCTGGGCCGAGGATGCGAGCCGGCGAGCACGTCACGCCACAGGTCCGCCTGGTCCGCCCGATCGGAGCGGGAGGCATGGGCAGCGTGTGGCTGGCCGATCACCTCGCGCTCAAGACGCAGGTCGCGGTGAAGTTCATCCTCGCCGGCCGCGAGAACGACAGCGAGGCGCGTGAGCGCTTCTCGCGCGAGGCCGAGGCCGCCGCGCAGGTGAAGAGCCCGCACGTCGCGCAGATCTTCGATCACGGCGTCGCCGACGACGGGGTGCCGTTCATCGTAATGGAGCTCCTCGAGGGCGAGGACGTATCGCGCTATGTGCAGGCGCACGGCCGGCCGGGGCTGCGTGAGATCGCGAGCATCATCACCCAGACCTGTCGGGCGCTGAGCCGCGCGCACGCCAAGGGCCTCATCCACCGCGACGTCAAGCCGGCGAACATCTACATGTGCGACGTCGGCACGCCCGAGCGCTTCGTGAAGCTGCTCGACTTCGGCGTCGCCAAGGTCCTCGGCGACAACAACAGCCAGACCAAGAGCGGCGCCGTCACCGGCACCCCGGTCTACATGGCGCCCGAACAGCTCCTCGGGGCCAAGGACCTCGATCATCGGGCCGACCTGTGGTCGGTCGCGGTCGTCGCCTACGAGCTGATGACCGGCCGCCGGCCATTCCAAGAGGAGACGGCTGCAGCGATCGCGCTGCGCGTCCACACCCGCGGCATGCCGAGCGCGTCCGAGGGCATGACCGAGCTCTCGCCCGCCGCGGCGCACGCCATCGACGAGTGGTTCGCCAAGGCGTGGGCGGTCGATCCCAAGGACCGCTTCGAGTCGGCGACGGAGCTGGCCGAGTCCTTCGAGGCGCTCGTGCGCAGCCTCTATCAGGCGCAGGGCGTGGAGTCGGCGCGACAGCTCGTCATCCAGGTCGATCGCATCTCGCTCCCCGGAGAGCGCATGGAGCTCACCATCCGCGAGAAGCCGGTGAGCAGCGACGTCACGCTCGCCTCGGGCAGCGGCCGGATCCACTCGAGCTCGAAGGTGATCATCAGCCCGCCGCAATCGTCGGCGACGCCGCACACCGAGTCGCCGATCTCCAAGCAGGTCATCGAGTCCAACGCGCCCCCGGTGGCCACCGAGTCACCCCGGCGCACGCGCTACGTCGCGGTCGTCGCCCTCGCGCTCGCCGCCGTCCTCGGCATCGCGTTCCTGGTGCTCCCCCGCGGCGGGCAGCGGCCCGCGCCGCCCTCGCCGGCGAGCAGCCCGTTGCCGGCCGTCACGCCACCGGTCCCGTCGCTCGCCCCGACCCTCGCCTCGGTCCCGACGACGTCCGCGACGCCGAGCGTCCCGGTGAGCGCCAGCGTCCCGGTGGCCGCGACCTCGACCGCCAAGAAGATCACGGTGGCGCCCGTGAAGAGCGCCGCGAGCGCGGCCCCGACCGTCAAGAAGCTCGAGGAGATCGAGTGAAGCGCCTCCTCGCCGTCGCGCTGATGTTGACGCTCGCGCGGTCGGTCGCGGCCGAGCCGACGGAGGCCGACAAAGACGCGGCGCGCATCCTCTTCACCGAGGCCAAGGAGCTGCGCGACGCGGGCAAGGTCACCGCTGCGCTCGAGCGATTCAAGCGTGCGCACGACCTCGCCGCCACGCCGATCACCACGGTGGAGCTCGCGCGCACCCACTCGATGCTCGGTCACCTCGTCGAGGCGCGTCGCCTGTATCGCAGCGTCGAAGCGCTCGAGAAGAAGCCGGGAGAGTCGGCGAAGTCGATCGCCGCGCGCGACGAGGCCAAGCAGCTCGCCGCCGATCTCGACGCGAAGATCCCGACCCTCATCGTGGAGGTGAGCGGTGACGACTACGCGCCGTCGGAGGTGACCGTCGACGGGGTGACGGTCGCTGTCGACGTGCCGATCGCCGTCGATCCCGGCAAGCACCTGGTCGCCGCGCGCTCGCACAAGCAGGAGGTCGTCGTCGCCGAGGGCGAGCACGATCGGCGCGTCACGATCGCGGCGTTCAAGCCCATCCCCGGGCCCACCCCGCCGATCGTCCGACCGATCGCGCCCATGCGGCCCGCCGAGGCGAGCACCTGGCCGGGCACCCTGCGCTGGGTCGGCGGCGTGACGGCCGGCGTGGGTGTGGTGGTCGGCGCGACGGCTGGCGTGCTCGCGCTCTCGACGGCGTCGGGCGTGAAGGATTCCTGCGGGGGCGGGGTCTGTCCCCCGTCGAGCCACGACGACCTCGACGCCACGCGCCGGTGGGCCACCGTCTCGACGATTGGCTTCGGTGTCGCCGCGGTTGGTGCGACACTCCTCGTCATCGGCCTCACCTCGTCGCCGGGGCCGTCGAAAAAGGATGTCGCCGCCCCCTCGGTCGTGCCGTATGCCTCGCTCGGGGGCTTTGGCTTCACCGGTCGCTTCTGAAGCTCGTCGCGTGCGTCTGCGGATCGCGCGCGTGTCCGTCATGCTCGCGGCGCTCGCGGGCGGGTGGGGGTGCATCTACCTCACGGGCGTCTCGGACTTCCAAAAGGGCCCGTGCGAGGGGCCGTGCGTCGACGCCGCGCCCGAGGCCGAGGTCGCGACCGGTTGTCCCCCGGGGATGATCCTCATCGCGGCCGGAGGGTTCGTGCCCGCGGCCAAACCGGGCTCCGGCATCGTCCGCATCGAAGCGCTCTGCGTCGACGCCACCGAGGTGACCGAGTCGGCCTACCGCGCGTGCGTCGCGAGCGGCGCCTGCACGCCGCCTCCCAACCGCACGTTCTGCAACTACAGCATCCCGGGGCGCGAGAACGATCCGATCAACTGCGTCGACCTCACCCAGGCCAAGACCTACTGCGCCTCGGTCGGCAAGCGCCTCCCCACCGAGGACGAGTGGGAGTGGGTCGCGCGCGGTGGGCCGCTCGGACTCACCTATCCGTGGGGCAACGTCGCGCCCAACGCCGCCGACGAGCCCGAGCGCCTCTGCTGGCAGGGCAAGACCAAGCACGACGACGACCTGACGTGGCCGAACCGGCCGACGGGGACCTGCGCCGTGCGCTCCTTCAGCGCGGGCGCGCGCGAGGGCATCTTCGACCTCTCGGGCAACGTCTGGGAGTGGACCTCGACCGCGGACGGCGCCCAGTTCGTGTTCCGCGGCGGCTCCGCGTTCGATCCCGCCGACCCGCCCACCACGTTCGGCGCCGGCGCGCGTCGCACCGGGGCCTCGGCGAGCTACTCCGGCGTCGGGGTTCGTTGCTTCAAGACGCCGTGAACCAGGTCACCACGGTGTAGCGCCGGCCCTCTTCGACGACCTTCACCTCGTGCGCGAGATCGGCCGGGAACGCGATGAGCGTGCCCTCCTCGGCGGCGAACGGAAACCCGAGCTCCCGCGCGCCGGCGACGAGATCGAACAGCACGAGGTCGCCGCCCCGGTGCGCCTGCTCGAGAAACAGCACCACCGCGATCTCGCGGCGCGGCCCGGTTCCCTCGCCGCCCACGTCGACGTGCTCCCGAAAGAAGCCGCCCTGCTCGTAGAGCAGGAACTGCGGCTTCTCGAACCCGACGAGCGCGCGGCCGAAATGGGCAGCGACGCGCGGGCGCATGCGCTCGAAGAGGTCGAGCGCGACGGAGGGGTCCGCGACGCGCGCGAACAGGCTCCGCCGGTGGCTCTCGTCGATCGCCCCCTGCCACCCGATGTTCGCCGGTGACTTCGGGGCGCTGTCCATCTGGGTGCGCAGCGCCGCGCACGCGGCGCGGTCGAGCGCGCCGCGCACCACGAACAGGCCGAGCCCGGCGAAGAGATCCGCCACCCGACCTGCCATACCACGTCAGAAGCCGAGCTCGATCTCGGTGCCGATGACCGGCACGGTCGACAGATCGCGGGTGGGGGAGACGAGCGGGCCGCCGACGCGATTGAGCAGCACGCCGCCCATCGCCATGATCGAGGCCTGCTTGCCGAGGAGCACCTTGAGGCCACCGGCGATCTGGTTGCCGGTGCCGATGCCCTGCGCGTAGCCAATGTGCTGACCGTCGATGAACGGGAACACGCGCTGACCGATGAAGTGGCCGACGCGCCCACCGACCATGTAGCGGGGGGCGTAGACGCCGATCTGCGAGAGCACGCTGACGGTGCCGAGGCGCGGTCCGGTCGCGCCCTCCAGGCTCTTGTCGTAGACGAAGTACATCGCGCGAGGGGTGACGTGGAGCTTGCGCGTCGCGCGGAAGAGCACCTCGAGCTGGCCGAAGTACTGGGTGATGGTCGCGCCGGCCGGTCCCTCGTTGTTCGCCCATCGGAACCGGTTCCACGACCCGGCGAGCTGCACCGCGACCGGCGGGGGCACGTCGTTCGCCCAGTCGCCGCCGAGCTCCTTGCTCACTCCGGCGATCGCCGTCCAGCTCTCGATCCCGTACGACATCGGCCCGTAGAGCGCGGAGAGCTCGAGCGACCAGCTCTGCGCGGGGCGATAGCCCACGCCGCCGCCGACATACGGGACGAACACCGTCGGATCGCCGGGCGAGTAGGGTGAGATGTGGAGCATCGCGGTCTGCGGGATCACAGACCAGCGCCTCGACAGCGGAACGTCGACGCGCGCGCCGGCGTACGTGACGTGGCCGATCCGATTGGCGGCGACGCCGGCGGCGACCGGAGGCGTCTCGGCCTCGCCGGGATCGGGCCCCGGCTTGCCGATCTCTCCGAAGCGGGTGTCATCGACGGTGGAAGAGGAGGGCGGTGCGGCGCTCGCGAAGGCGCTCACGGTCGTTGCGCCAAGGACCGCGGCGGCGCCGAGATAGCGGATCATGTGCGGCCTCGACAGCAAGTCGCGTTCCCGCGCTCGCGCACGCTTGCGCCGCCGTGTCTTCCGCGGCGGCTGTACGCCGATGGCGCACCCGTCGCGAGCACATTCCGCGCAACGCCCGCCGATCGTCGAACTGCGGCCGTGAAGCCGGATCGCGCCAAGCGTTCCGCCCAAACGTGCCGAGCGAAACGTACACACGAGACGACGGAACAAGCATTGCTGATGTGGGCCCCAACGACCCACCCGCAGCAGAGCAGCGTGCGAGGTCCCCCTGGAGAATCATCGTGCAGATCTTCCGTGATGACACGCGCCGTCGCTGGCGGCGATTGCAGGTGCTCTTCGTAGCCCTCTCGCTCGCCGTCGCGGTGACCGCGTTCCTGTTCGCGAAGACGCTGAGGCCGCGCCCGGCTGCGTTCCTCAAAGCGCCCGCGCCGCCTCCCGCGCTCGATCTCAACGACGTGCGCAACCGCGCGATGGCCGCGGCCCGGACGCCCGCCGCGGTGCTCGTACCGCCGGGAATCGCTGCGCTCGCCGCCCAGACCAAGGACAAGAGCAGCGCGCCGATCAAGATGGCGTTCGTCGACGCGACCGAGCAGGAGGCCCTGCGAGCGATCGAGCTCCACGGTGACCAGCTCACGCACGTCGCGATCGAGGGGCTCCACGTCCGCGACGGCGAGGGCGGAGTCCTCGGACAGATCCCGGACGACGCGCTCAAGGGGGCGAAGGACAAACACCTCAAGATCCTCGAGGTCTTCGACGACATTCGCGACGACGAGCCGAAGCCGGCGGAGATCTCCGCGATGGGCCGCGATCGTGCGCTCGCTCGCCGCTTCGCGACGATCATCCTCTCGAAGCTCCAGACCGACGGCGCCGACGGCGTCATGCTCGCCCTCGGCGAGGACGACGGGGATCTCGACGGCTCGCTCCGCGCGGCCGTCGTCGAGGAGGTCTACGCCAAGCTCAAGCCCGCTGGCTTGACGGTCGCCGTGCGCTTCGACGGACGCTTCGCCGCCGAAGCATTGATCAAACAGGCGAAGGTCGCCGATCTGGTGGTGGTCCGCGCCTACGGCGGCCTCGACCCCCGCTCCGCGCCCGCTCCGCTCGCTCCCCGTGCCTGGGTCGAGGGGACCATCGACGCCGCGCAGAAGCTCGTCCCGGCCTCGAAGCTCGTGATCGGGTTCGCGACCCGCGCCGGCGGCTGGCCGGTGCACGGCCACGATCTGAAGAGCGCGGGCACCGCGCGCGAGCTGCAGTGGGGCGAGGTCATCGCCCGCGCCCGCACCGCCAACATCAAGCCGATGTGGGACGGCAAGAGCGGCAACCTCGTCGTCGCGCTGCCCGGTCCGACCGGCATCGCCTCGTCCGCGCACGTGCGGGCTCATCCGGGCGACGACGGCAGCGTCGCCATGGTCGCGTGGATGACCGACGGAGCGACGCTGGCGGACGGCATGGCGACGCTCGCAGCGCGCGGCCTCTCGCACGTCGCGCTCGGCAACCTCGGCGGCGAGGACCCCCGGGTGTGGCGGGTGCTCGCGGCGCCGCGCGACGACCGAGAAGCGGTGCGCGCCGCGCTCTCGACGCTCCCCGCACCGACCGAGCCGGACGTCATCGGCGACGGCGTCGCGATGCGCGTCGACCTCTCGCACCACGACGGCACGGCCACGCTCGACTTCGGCGCGGGCGGCCGCATCGAGAGCGAGACCTACGAGCTCATGCCGGCCGCGCCCACCGTCATCCGCCGCGGCAAGGTCCCTTCGCGCACCGTCGTCCTCACGTTCGACGACGGCCCGCACGAGATCTACACCGGTCAGGTCCTCGACGTCCTCCAGCAGGAGCACGTCAAGGCGGCGTTCTTCGTGGTCGGCTCGCGCGCCGAGCGAGAGCCCGAGCTGTTCAAGCGGATCGTGGCCGAGGGCCACGAGGTCGGAAACCACTCGTTCTCCCACCCCGACCTTGGGAAGATCTCGGCGCAGCACGCCGACCTCGAGATCAACTCGACCAACCGCCTTCTCGAGGCCCTCACCGGGCGCGGCACCGTGCTGTTCCGCCCGCCGTTCCGCTCCGACGACCGGCCGACCGTGAAGGAGGACCTCCTCGCGATCCAGAACGGCGAGCGCAACGGCATGATCACGGTGACCTCCACCGTCGACCCGCACGACTGGGCGCGTCCGGAGCCGGAGATCATCGTCGACTACCTCGTGCGACGCCTCGAGAAGTTCGACGGCGGCGTCGTGCTGATGCACGACGGCGGCGGCGACCGCAAGAACACCGTGGCCGCGCTGCGCCCGCTGATCCGCACGCTCAAGTCGCGCGGCTTCCAGTTCGCGCAGCTCCACCAGGTCTTCGGCGACGAGAGCATCGACGTCGTGAACCCCAAGGTGCACATCGCGCCGACCGAGCAGGTCGGGCGCGCGGTGTGGGCCGGCGGGACGTGGTTCCTCCGCGGCATGACGCTCCTCGCGCTCTCCGCGCTCGCACTCGGCCTGTTCCGGTTCGGGGCGCTCGCCGTGGGCGCGCTCATCGAGGTCGCCCGGGAGTGGCGTGAGCGCCAGAAGATCCGTCGTACCTCGCGGCTGCCGATGCACGCCGCGGTGTCGGTCATCATCCCCGCGTACAACGAGTCGAAGGTCATCGAACGCACCATTCTCTCGGTGCTCGCTTCGCGCGGCGTCGAGGTCGAGGTGCTGGTCATGGACGACGGCTCGACCGACGACACCGCCGACGTGGTGAGCAGGGCGTTCTACTTCGAGCCGAGGGTGAAGCTCCACAAGCTGAAGAACGGCGGAAAGGCCCGCGCCCTCAACGAGGGCTTCAAGCTCGCGTCGCACGAGGTGGTGATCGCGCTCGACGCCGACACCATCTTCCTGCCCGACACGATCGTGGAGCTCGCGCGCAAGTTCGACGACCCCAACGTCGCCGCGGTCGCCGGGCGCGCCGCGGTCGGCAACACCCAACACTTCGTGGCTCGCTGGCAGGCCCTCGAGTACGTCATCGGCCAGGCGGTCGAGCGTCGCGCGTGGCACCTCCTCGGCGTCGTGAGCGTCGTCCCCGGCGCGGTCGGCGCGTGGCATCGCGACGCGGTGCTCGCGGTCGGCGGCTTCGGCACCGATACGCTCGCCGAGGACTGCGACCTCACCATCACGCTCCAGGTGCACGGCTGGAAGGTCAGCTACGCGCCGGACGCGGTCGCCCTCACCGAGGCGCCCGAGACCGTGCGCGCCCTCCTCAAGCAGCGCTTCCGCTGGTGCTTCGGCGTGCTGCAGACGGTGTGGAAGCACAAGCGCGCGATGATCGCGCCGCCGAAGAACAACCCGGCGATCGGCCTGCTCCTGATGCCGTGCGTCCTCGCCTGTCACATCCTTACGCCGCTCCTGGCGCCGCTCGCGGACATCGGCGCGGTGATCGCCGTCGTGCTCGGTCACGGCAAAGCGGTGATTCCGTACATGGTGGCGCTGATCGTCGCCGAGTTCCTGCTCACCTCGCTGGCGATGAGGATCGACCGCGCGCGCTGGAGCCTGATGTGGGATTGGCTCATCAACCGGACCGTCTATCGGTGGTTCCTCTTCATCGCGCTCTCGCGCGCGGTGGTGGCGGCGCTGCGCGGTGGCGCGGTCGGCTGGGGAAAGTTGGTCCGCACCGGATCCGTCGAGGCTCCGGGCCAGATCGTCACGGCGCCCGCGCCCGCGCGGGTGGAGAGCTGAACATGGTCAGGAAATTCGCCATCGCCGGTCGCGCGCTCTGGCCGGCAGTTGCCCCGCTTGCCTTCGTGCTCACCGGCTGCGCGTCGTCCGCGTGGCCCGAGAAGGGGCCAGTCGCCCCGCGCACCTCGGGGGTGGATCGCAAGGTCGTCGACAAGGGCGAGCTCGCGGCGCTCCTCAACGACAACCCGATGTCGCTCGCGCGACGCGCGAAAGAGGGGGCGGCCGGCTCCGCGGTCGCCGCGCAGGGCGGGGGGCCGGGCGGCGCCGACGGCGCCGACGTGCCCGCGCCCGACGCCGGGCCGATCATGAAGAAGGCCGTCGCTGCGCTGGAGGCGAGGGACTTCGCCGAGGCCGACAAGCTCGCGCGCGAGGTGATCGCCATCGATCCCAAGGGCTACCCCTACGCGTACGTGATCCTCGGCGACGTCGCGCTCGAGTCGAGGGACTACGCGGCGGCGCTGGAGAACTATAAGAAGGCTATGGAGCTGGACCCGAAGGACGGGTGGGCGGCGCAGCGCGCGGCCACCGCTCTCCAGAAGCAGAAGAAGCCGCTCGAGGCGCGGGCTCTGCTCCGCAAGTTCACCGACCAGAACCCCGACACCGACGCCGACACGTGGGACGCGCTCGGCTGGATGGAGATGGAGCTCGGCGACACCAAGAAGGCCGAGCACGCGTTCAACGAGGCGCTCCGCGTCAGCGAGGGCAGGGACGCCGAGGCGTGGTACGGGCTCGCGTTGATCTACGCCCAGCGGCAGGACGCCAAGGGCACCGAGAAGGCGCTCGCCGCGCTGTTCGCGCTCCAGCCCGAGCGCCGCCTGGTGATCGAGCGCGACCCGACGTTCTTCCGGATGCGCATCCACGGCAACGTCGCGGCGCTGTTCTCGCCGAAGCTGATGGCGGAGGCGAAGGTCGCGGCCGAGAAGAAGAAGAAGGGCGAGGTCGTCGCCTCGACCGGCACCAAGCTCACGGTGCCGGGCGGCGCCGAGAAGTCGTTCCTCGACCAGATTCGGTTCGACTTCGACAGCGCGAAGATTCGGCCGGAGAGCATGGCGCTCGTCGACGAGGTCGCTTCGTTCCTCAAGTCGCAGAAGGGGCTCGAGTTCGTCGAGATCACCGGCCACGCGGACCGCCGCGGCGACGAGAAGTACAACATCACGCTCAGCGAGAAGCGCGCTCTGGCGGTGCGCGAGGCGCTGGTGCTCCGTGGCGTCCCGCTCGCGATCCTCCGGACCCGCGGCTACGGCGTCTACTGTCCGCTCGACGATGGCGAGGGCGAGGCGGCGTTCGCGAAGAACCGCCGCGTCCAGTTCGCGATCGGCGCGTCCGGCAAGGTGCTCGGCGACGAGCTCACCTGCCAGGAGCGGATGCGCAAGTGGCTCAAGCCGACCTCGTCGGCCAAGCTCACCATCAAGTAGTCCTCGCTCGGAGGGTATGGACGTTGGGCGCTCGCCGACGCGCGCGCCCAGCGGACGGCGCGCGCGGGGGCGGCGCTCGATAGGCGCGCGCGTCAGCGAGCGCCTACGCGCGCAACACCCACGGATCAGCGTGGCCCGAGCGTGATCCCCAGCCGCTCGCGGAGCTCGAGGTGCTCGGGGCTCACGAACCACGCCACGAGATCGCCGACCACGTCGCTCGCGGGGACACCGAGCGCCGCGAGCCGGCCGTCGTCGAAGCTCTGGACGGCGGTCGCGAGATCGCCGCACATCAGCAACCCGGTGCGCGCTGCGGTGCGTTCGAGGCCGCGCGACCATGCCTTGATATCGGCGGTGGTGCGCTCGGCGAGGAACCGCTTCACGACCACTCGCAGCGACTCGAACTGGACCGGCTCGAGGTAGGGAGCGAGCGTGCGCCCGGTCTGCTCGGCCTCGGGTGACACCGCGAGATCGCTCTTCACCAGGCGAAGCGCGGCGACGAACAGCTGCTCGAGGGCGCGGGTGTCGGGGAACAGCACCCGCAGGTGCGCGTCGCCACGCCACGTGGAGAGGTGCTGGCCGACGGCGAAGAGGACGTCCTCGTTGCGCTGGAGCGAGAGCACGGTGCGGCCGACGGCGGTGGCCGGCGGCTCGGTGCCGACCGCCACGAACCCGCCCTCGCGATCCGGGCGCAGCGCCAGGCGCGGGGCGGGGATCGAGAGCACGTCGGCGACGCCGAAGAACGCGCGCGACACCGGCGTGCGCGCGTTGCTCGGATCCTCCCAGTGCACGTTGGCGGGCGGCGCGATCGAGCCGCCCATGCGTCGCGCGCGCGAGGTGCGCACCGCCGGCAAGATCATCTCGAAGATCTTCGAGACGAGGAGATCCTCCTCCGGGTGGCGGATCGCGCGCGTGAAGGTGGGCGGGTCGAGGCGGCCGCGATAGGCCGGCGCGGACCGCCGCTGCCAGCGCGCGTGAAAGCCGCGGATCTCCTCGTCGGCCTTGTCGAGGAGCACCAGCGCCGAAGCGAGGCACCACGCGCGGTCGATGCGCTGCGCGTCGCGATACAACCGAAACAGCGCGCGGTAGGGCTCGGCGTGGAGCGGGTGCTGCGCGACGGCGGTGTGGAGCTCGCGCGCCGCGTCGTCCACTCGACCGGCCGACGCGTGGAGGTCCGCGATGATGCGGCGGAGCCGCGCGTCGGTGGGGCGCGCCCGGCTCGCCATCTTGAACGCCTCGATCGCCGAGGTGGGATCGGCGAGGCGGTCGCGGTACACGAGCCCGAGCCCGCTCCAGAGCTCGAGCTCGAGCTCGCTCGTCGCCTTGCCGGCGACACGGTGGAGCATGCGGCGGTAGGCGCGCTCGAGCGCCTTCCAGTCCTTCTTCGCCGTGTGAATGCGGCACACCGCCTCGAACGAGCGCAGCTGGGTGGGATCCTCGTCGAGCGCCTTCTCGAACGCGTCGAGCGCGCGCGGGAGATCGAGCGTCTCCTCGCGATGGACCTGGCCCAGCGTGTACAGATACTTGGCGCGCCGCTCGGGGGCGCGATCGATCTCGGCGATGCGCGCGAGGACGTCGGCCATCTTCGCCCAACCGCCCACGCGCGGGTAGAGCTCGAGCAGCCGATGGAGCAGCGCGAGGTCGCGCGGGCGCTCGTCGCACGCCTCCTCGAGCGCCTCGATCGCGGCCACGGGGTTGTTCGCGCGCTGCGACCAGATGTCGGCGATCCCGGCGAGCAGCTTCACGCGCGCGTCGACGTCGACCGTGGCCTCGACGAGGCGCCGCTGCGCGGCGGCGGCCTCGCCCCAGGCGTCGCGCTCGAGGTGCACCTCGACCAGGCATTCGAGGGTCGACAGGTGCTCGGGATCGAGCGCCAGCGCTTGCTCGAAGCTCGCGAGCGCGCCGCGGCTGCGCCCGAGCCGATGGTGTACGCGCCCCATCCGATGGTGCACGGTGAGAAGCCGGTCGTGCTCGCTGCTGTCGAGCATCCCGAGGAGGCGCGTATCGGCGGCGAACGCGCCGACGAAGTCGCCCTCGGCGAAGCGCGTCTCGGCGAGCGCTTCGAGCGCCTCGGCGTCGTCGTCCCGGAGCCGGACCGCCTCGGCGAGCGCCCGCGACGCCTCGGCCGCGTGACCGAGCGACTTGAGCGCACGGCCGTGCAGCGCGTGCCACCGCGCGCGCTGGGTCTGGTCGCCGGTGCCGGAGGAGAGCAGCGTGGTCGCCAGCCGGTGGACGTCCTCGAAGCGCCCGCGCTCGACGTACGGCTCGATCAACTGCGCCGCGGCCTCGATGTTGGCCGGCTGGATCTCGAGCACGTCCTCCCAGCAGGCGATCGCGCCGGCGCGGTCGTCGAGCTCGGTGCGCAGGCGCGCGAGCTCGAGGAGCAGCGCGATTCGACGCTGCGGCCGATCGGTCAGGTCGAGCTCGCGCACGCAGTCGCGCGCGGCGGCCGCGGGATCGCCGTCGGCGGTGGCGAGCGCGCGTCGCTCGGCGAGCGCGCCGAGGTGCTCGGGTGCGGCGTCGAGGGTCTCGCGCAGGAGCTCGCGGGCGCCCTCGAGATCGCCCTGAGCGCGCCGGATCTGCGCGCGGCGAAACAACAGCTCCGCGCGACGCTCCGGATCGCGCGCGTGCATCGCCGCTCGACCGAACAGCTCGTCGGCAACGCCCGTGCGGCCGAGCGCGGCGTGTAGTCGTCCGACGACGTCGAGCGCGTTGACGTCGTCGGGCGCGAGCTCGACCGCCTGCTCCGCGAGGGCGAGCGCGCGCGGGCGGTCGCCCACCATGTCGGCGACGACCTTCGCCGCCTCGACCAGCAGCGCCGCGCGCTTGGCTCGCTCGGGGACGGTGCGCGCGTGACGCTCGAGCACCTCGGCGAGCGCGGGCGCGTGGAATCGGCTGCGGTGCAGCTGCGCGAGCGCCTTGAACGCGACGTCGTGCGACGGATCGAACTCGAGGACCTGCTCGAGTCGCGCGACCGCGCCGTCGTAGTCTCCGAAGGACTCCACGAGCAGCGAGGCGAGGTCGAGCAGGTTGTCGACGCGCTCGCGCGCGGTCGGCTTGCTGTCGATCGCGTGCTCGAGGGCTGCGCGCAGTCCGGGGAAGTCGCCCATGCGACGACGAACCTCGATCAGCGTGTCGAGCGCGCGCTGGTGCGAGGGGTCCGCGAGGATCACGTCCTCGAGCACCGCTGCGGCGCGCGGGTGGTCTCCCGCGGCGGCCAGCAGCTCGACGAGGCGAAGTCGCGCGGCCTCGAGCGCGACCGGCGCGCGAAGCGCTGCCACATGACGCGTGAGGATCGCGACGCGATCGGACGCCACCGCGTCGAGCGCCGACCACGCGGCGGGAGAGCCGGGATCGGCGTCGAACGCAGCGGCGAACGTCGCGCTCGGATCCAGGCCGCGGTCCTCGAGGATCCTTCCGCGCTCGACCAGCAGCTCGGCGCGGAGCTCGGCGGACGGCGCCCGGGCGAGCGCGTCGTCGAGCGCCTGGTCGGCGCGGTCGAAATCGCGCTCGCGGCGATGGAGCCGCGCGAGCAGGCGATGGGGCCGCGGATCGCGATCGGGGAGGAGGCGCCGCGCGCGCACCGCGAAGGGCATGCCCCACTCGGTTTTGCCGACGTCCTCGGCGTACCACTTGGCGATACGCATCAGGAGCGAGCCGAGCCGAGCCGGCTCGCGCATCCACTCGATGTCCTCTGCCCACGCGAGCGCGGTGCGCAACAGATCGCCGAGGCGGTCGTTCGCGCGCGCCACCTTGTCGAGCGCGGCCTCGACCTCGTCGTCGTCGATGTCCTCGGCGAGCGCGGCGACGAGCACCTCGAACGCCTGGTTCGCGTCGCCGTTGGCGAGGAGCAGCGCGGCGAGCTCGCGGTGGAGCGCCATTCGTCGCCTGCGATCGCGCATGTGCTCGATCGCATCGAGCAGCGACTCGGCCCGCGCGACCCACGGCTCGACGTCGCGCTTCTTCGGCGGTGGAAGGAGGATTCGGGGGCGCGTCTGGGTCGGCGCGTCCTCGCCCGTGATCTCGACGAGCCCGTCGCTCGGAAACGTCGCGGTCTCTTCGAAGAGATCGAGCTCCATCGTATCGGGGTCGGGCGCAGCGATGGATGCGGGAAACCTCGGCGGCGGGATGGAGCGCGGCACGGGCATAGGCTAGCGTGCGCCGGGCATGAGCGTCCTTCCCACAGTGGCGGCTGCGCGAGCGGTCGATCCCGCGCTGCCGGACCCGGAGCCGGTCGAGGCGGCCCTCGCGGCGCTGACGCTCTCCGCCCGAATCCAGCGCCGCGAGGTGAGCACCCAGCGGATCGAGATCGCTGCGGCTCGCATCGAGAAGATGCGGCGCACGCCGCGCCCGGCCGCCGTACCGTCGAGCCACGCGGTGTTGGGCAACGTCCTCGAGCGTCGCGCCTGCACGCTCTGCACGGTGCGCCCGGGGTTCGGTCCGTGTCCGTTCTGCACCGGCACCGGGTGCGACGAGTGCGAGGGGCAGGGCTTCACCAAGTGCACCGCGTGCGACGGCGCGAGAGAGATCGCGATCGCCGAGCTGCACATGATCGACGATCGCGAGCTGCGCCTGCGCGCCACCTATGCGCCGTCCGTCCCGCTCTCGCTCGACGCGCTCCTCCGCGAGGCGATCGACGACAGCGTCGATCCCCCCGACGCGCTCACCTTCGATCTCGACCGCTCGAGCGTGTTCGCACCCTATCGCGAGGCCCGGGTCGACGCCGACTCGTTCGAGGGCCACAGCTTCGGCGACGCGCTGCTGCGGGCGCGCGCGCAGCTCGAGCGCATTCGGGAGGGCGGACAGCAGCTCGAAGAGGAGCTCCACGCGTGGGCGCGCCCGTTCCTCCTCCTCACCTGGCCGGAGCACCCGCCGGCGCTGGTGCTCGCCGACGGCACCGGCGCGGTGTCAGTGCTGCGCTAGCGCGACGCGGATTCGTTCGATGACCGCCACGTCGGCGGCCGGGAACTGCAGGCGGTCGAGGTCTGCCCGAGTCGCCCACACCATGTCGGCGACGTCGAGGGGCCTCGGCTCGGGCGAGCCCGGCGTGCGGGCGACCTCGAAGAACAGGAGCAGCACGCGCTTCTCGGGGTAGCGGTGCGACGTGACCTCGATCGGCGCGCCCACCGCGACCTCGATGCCGAGCTCCTCGCGCAGCTCGCGGACGAGCGCGTCGCGCGGATCCTCGTCGGGATCGATCTTGCCGCCCGGGAGCTCCCACAGGCCCTCGAGGTGCGTGCCCTTCTTGCGTTGGGTGAGGAGCACGCGCCCGCCCTCGAAGAGCACGCCGGCGACGACGATCACGGGGGTCATGTCGGTGCATCATCGACACTTCCCGCGCGCTCTGCTAGGCCCGCAAGGGTGACTGAATCACGATTCAGTACCGAGCCGGCGCGCCCGAGGGCCCCCCGTGCCCGCGGCAAGTCGCGGGACGGAGACAAGCGGGAGCGAATCCTCCGCGCCGCGACCAAGGTCTTCGCCCGCAAGGGCTTCTACGCCACCAAGGTGAGCGAGGTGGCCAAGGCCGCCGGCGTGGCCGACGGGACGATCTACCTCTACTTCAAGAGCAAGGACGACCTCCTGGTCTCGCTCTTCGAGGACCGGATCATGCTCCTGCTCGCGACGCTCGACCGAGCCCTCGGCGAGCGGCCCACCCCCGAGGAGCGCCTCCGCTGCGTGATCGAGATGCAGCTCGGTCTCCTCGAGGGCGAGCGAGATCTGGCCGAGGTCATCACCATCAATCTTCGGCAGTCGACGCGGCTCATGAAGCAGTACGCGGCGCCCAAGTTCGCGCTGTACCTCGACACCATCGCGCGCGTCATCGCCGACGGCCAGAAGGCGGGCACCTTCCGCGCCGACGTGTCGCCGCACATCGTGGCGCGCACGATCTTCGGCGCGCTCGACGGCATCACCATGACCTGGGCGCTCGGCAAGGCCGAGGCGGGCGGGCTCTCGCGCGCCGCGACCCAGGTCGCCGACGTCCTGCTCGAGGGTTTGCTCGCGCGACGATGAGGCGCGAGCTCCGCGCGCTGCTCGCGCCCGACCCGGCGCGGTTCCTCGCTGGCGCGCTGGTCGCAGCCAGCGTGGTCACCGTGATCGCGTCGGCCGCCGGGCTCGCGCGGGTGCTGCCGATCCTCCTCGATCCCGAGGTGCCGCGCCGCGCGGCCCGTCCATTCCTGCTCGGGCTCCTCGCGCTCTCGGTCGAGGTCGGCGCGCTCATCGGCTGGCCGCTCGGGTTCGTCGAGGTGGCGCTGCGCTCGGTCGAGCGCGGCGAGGCGCGCGCGCGGATGGCGCTCGGCGAGCGGCCCTCTCGTCGCGTCGCGCGCCTGGCCCCGGCGTTGCTCGCGCTCTCTGCGATGACCGCCCTCGGCTCCCTGGCGTG
>JALHOE010000132.1 GCA_022843175.1 Deltaproteobacteria bacterium | reverse complement strand
CAGGGTGACCACGTTGCTCAGGCAGCCAGCCGCTTGCGTCTAGTCAGCAGGCCTGCCAGGCGGGACGTCGGCGGCTTGCGGCCGCTTCATCCCATCTGGCGACCGGTCCTCTTATCCGAGCGGCATTGGCGCTAGCGGCTCTGCCAGATCGACGCGCCGAGCAGGATCAGGCGGAGCTGCTTCTCGGCGAGCACGATCACGTCGTCGAGGCCCTCGCCGCGGGGCGGCAGCTCGAGCACCTGCTCGGTGATCGCCGTCATCGCGGTGACGAGGAGGCCGGCGAGGATCTGCAGGTCGGCGGTGTTGATCGCCGAGAGCTCCGGTGCACGCGCGAGATCGGTGGCGAGCTCGCTCTCGAACAGCCGGATCTCGTGCCGGATCGCGCTGCGGATGACCGCGACCCCCCCGAAGCGCTCGCGCACCAGGAACTGGAAGTACGGGCGGTGCGCCTGCACATAGTGAACAAGTGCTTCCGCCGACCGGCGGATGCGCTGCTCGGCCGGTAGCGGCCCCTCGCGGGCGGCGCGCACGAGCCTGCGGGCGGTGCGGAAGGTCTCGTCGACGAGCACCAGCCCGAGCTCGTCCATGCTCTCGAAATGCCGGTAGAACGCGGTCGGGACGATGCCGACCTCGCGGGTGACCTCGCGGAGCGACACCGAGTCGAAGCTCTTGTCGGCCACCAGGCGGAGCGCGGCGTCGAGCAGGGCCTGACGGGTGGCCTGCTTCTGTTCGGCGCGGGGCGCGTGCTCGTCGCGGCGGCGATGGGAACGCATGTTCACGTAGTCTGTTGCGGGAAACCTACGAAATCTATGCCCAGATAACAAGAGTCAGAAATTTCAGTGCACAGGTGTTGACAGAAACGCAGCGCGTCATACAACTGGGTGCACACTCGTGCACTGAGGTGCCCAGATGTCGATCGTTCGCTCCATTCTCCGCTCTCCCCTCGCCGCGGCCCTCACCGCGCCCCACGGCGTCGACCGCTACGTCGAGCTGGTTCACCCGGCGTGGTCGGTCCGCGACGTGCGCGGCACCGTCACCAAGCTCATTCGAGAGACCCCCACCACCACCACCCTCGTCATCAAGCCCAACGGCAATTGGACGGGGCACGACGCCGGCCAGTTCGTCCGCGTGGGCGTCGAGCTCTCGGGCGTGCGCCACACCCGCTGCTACTCGGTGTCGAGCTCGGCCCACCGTCGCGACCGCATCACCCTCACGGTGCGCGCGAAGGAGGGTGGCTTCGTCTCCCAGCACCTCGCGCACCACGCCAAGGAGGGCGACGTGCTCGCGCTCTCCCCCGCGCAGGGCGAGTTCGTGCTCCCGGCCCTCCGCCCGCGCCGCCTCGTGATGATCAGCGGCGGGAGCGGCATCACCCCGGTGATGTCGATGCTCCGCACGCTCGAAGACGAGGGCCACGACGGCGACGTCACGTTCCTCCACTACGCTCGCTCGCGCGACGAGCTGATCTACGCAGACGAGCTCGCCAACGTGAACGCGCGGGTGCTCGTCGCGTTCGGCACGGTGTTCCACCCGTCCCACCTCTCGTCGATCAACCTCGAACGCGCCGAGATCTTCCTCTGCGGCCCCGAGCCGATGATGGCGGCGGTGCGCGCGTGCGGGCTGCCGCTCCACGAGGAGCGCTTCACCAGCGAGCCGCTCCGCCCCGCGACCGACGGCGGCACCATTCACTTCCGCCGGAGCCGCGTGCGCACCGGCTGCGACGGCAAGACGATGCTCGAGATCGCCGAGGCCTCGGGGCTCAACCCGGAGTCCGGCTGCCGGCGCGGGATCTGCCACGGCTGCACGCAGCGCAAGGTCTCGGGCGTCGTCCGCGATCTGCGCACCGGCGCCGTCAGCGACGCCGCCGACGAAGACATTCAACTGTGCGTCAGCGCGCCCGTCGGCGACGTGACGCTCGATCTGTAGGAGTCACCATGAACCATCTCACCAGAGAGCAAGTCGATGCGTTCGGCGCCGAGCTCGACGCGCTGCGCGCGCGGGTGCAGGCCGACGTCGGCGAGCGCGACGCCAAGTACATCCGCCGCATGATCCGGCTGCAGCGCACGCTCGGCATCGCCGGGCGCGGGCTCCTCTACGCGTGGGCGTTTCCGCCGGCGTGGGCCCTCGGCGTGGCGTGCCTCGGCGTGGCGAAGATCCTCGACAACATGGAGGTCGGCCACAACGTCATGCACGGGCAGTACGAGTTCATGAAGGACCCGGCGCTCACCGCGAAGGGCTTCGAGTGGGACACGACGTGCCCCGGCGACCAGTGGCGCCACTCGCACAACCACCTGCACCACACGTACACCAACATCATCGGCAAGGACCGCGACGTCGGCTACGGCATCCTCCGCATCGCCGACGAGCAGCCGTGGCGCCCGTACTACCTCGGCAACCTGGCCTACGCGTTCTTCCTCGCGCTGTTCTTCGAGTGGGGCGTCGCGCTCCACGACCTCGAGATCGAGCGCGTCACCGCCGGCGAGAAATCGTGGAGCGAGACCAAGCCGCTCGTCCGCGGCCTGGTGCGCAAGGCGCGGATGCAGATGCTCAAGGACTACGTGCTGTTCCCGCTCCTCGGCGGCCCGCTGTTCCTGCCGATCCTCGCGGGCAACGCGCTCGCCAACGTCATCCGCAACGTGTGGGCGTTCATGATCATCTTCTGCGGGCACTTCCCCGCCGGGGTGGCGATGTTCCGCGAGGAGGACACGCGCGAGGAGTCGCGCGGCCAGTGGTACCTCCGCCAGCTCCTCGGCTCGGCCAACATCCGCGGCGGCAAGTGGTTCCACGTGCTGTCGGGCAACCTGAGCCATCAGATCGAGCACCACCTGTTCCCCGATCTCCCGGCCCACCGCTACGCAGAGATCGCCGTCGAGGTGCGCGCGATCTGCGAGCGCTACGGCCTGCCGTACAACACCGGCTCGCTCGGCAAGCAGTTCGGCAGCGTCGTCGCGCGGATCGCCGAGATGTCACTCCCGCCGCGCCTCGTCGATCAGCGCAGCCAGTAGCGGCTACCCAAGGACGCAGGCCACGAGCGCGGCCAGGTCGTCGTCGTTGGACGCGGGATCGAGGGCGCGCGCGAACACCGCGTGCGCGGCCGGCTCGTGCGCGGCCATCCACGCGAGGGACTCCTTCGGGCCGCGGTACCATTTGCCGCGGAGGCGAAACCACGCCTCGAGGGCGTCGAACAGCAGCCACGCGCGTCGGTAGCGCGCCTCGACGTCGCCGCGGGCGATCCGCGCGAGCATCTTCGGATACCACGCGCGGAGCGCGGCCTCGTCCGCGAGCGGCGGCGGCCCCTGCCGCTCGAACGCCGCGATGCGCTCGAGCAGGCGCTTGCCGAAGCCCTGTTGATCGACGAGGACGCGGCCGTCGAGGAAGCGAAGGCAGCCCTCGTCGAGCTTCTCGAAGTGCGACTCCGGATGGATGAACGCGTCGAGCCAGGCGTCGCCGAGCGGGCGCGCCTCGCGCATCGACGCGCCCTCCGACCGGACGCCGAGGACGTCCCAGTCGCTCCCCGCGTCGGCGGTGCCCTTCGCGCGCGAGCCGTAGAGGATCACGGTGTGGCAACGGTGGCGGTCGACGAGCAGTCGGGTGATCTGGGATAGATCGCTCTTGTCGTGCATCCCCCGCAGGGTAGATCACGCGTCCGCGTACTTCGGAATCTTCCGCGTGGTCCGCATGATGCGGCCCACGGTGAACACGACGACCGGGTGCTCGTCGTCGTGCTCCACCTCCGTGGAGAGCCAGTCGGCGGTGTCCGGCGCCTCGTCGCGGAGCTCCTCGGCGAGCGAGCGCGCGAGGGCGATCGAGACCGGCCACAGCCGCGTGCAGAGGACCGCGGGGATGTTCGGCGAGCGGGGATCGACGATCACCGCCGCCACGGCGCGGGGGTCGGGGCTGAGCAGCTGCGAACGGCTCAGGAGCGCGTCGAGTCGCGCCTCGTGCTGGGCTGCGAGCTCGTCGGCGCGGATCGCCGCCGCGTCGGACACCGCGGTCTCGATTCCCTCGCGGACCTCTTCGAGCTCGCGCGCCGAGGCATGACGCGCTGCCACGTCGCGCGCGCGCTCGATCCACGGCACGAGCCTGCTCAGGAGCTCGGCGTCGTAGGCCAGCCGCAGCTGCTCGACACGCTCGAGCGTTTCGAGCAGCGCCGCCGCTTCCCGATGCGACGCTCGGAGTTTGGTTGCGGAGAGACGCATTACCGACCAGCGCGTGCAACGACGGCGCCAACCCCCGACGTGGACGCGCCGAGCGTCCACTCGGCGAAACCGGTCCGCCGATGCGCGTTGGTGCAGCGATTCGTCAGAGGGAATTTCCCCCGGACCGAAGTACTTCAGTCCGGGGGCGCTCTCCGGAGATCTCCCTCAGGCGACCTTGCGCGGGCGGGCGCCCTCGTTCACGGCGCGCCCCACCGCGTCAAGCAGTTGGTCGAGCTCGAACGGCTTGCGGACGCAGGGGATTCGGTAGCGGGCGGCGATCAGCTCGGCCAGTGAGAAGGCCGAGCAGACCACCGCGGCCGGCGAGTCGTCTCGGGACGCGAGCTCTTCGAGCAGATCGGCGCCGAACTCGCCCGGCAGGGAGAGATCGACGACGACCACCGAGGGCTTGCTCCGCGCGATCTCCCTGCGCGCCTCGCTCAGGGCCGTGCAGGTGGTCGATGCGTAGCCCGCGTCCTCCAGGGCTCCGCGGATCGCGTTGCAGAGGATCTGGTCGTCCTCCACGATCAAGGCGCGCCGATCGGTCATCTTGTGGTCTTCCGTGATGCCGCTCGGCTACTTGTTGTTGCCCCGCCGGGACGAGCCGGGCGGCTCGTAGCCGAACGTGGCGTTGCCCTCGGCGGGCGTCGTGGCGAGCTGCCGCTCGAGTTTGCGGCGCTGCCAGCAAGCGGGGCAACGCCACTCGAGCACCAGCGCACCGTCGCGCGCCGTGCGCCGGGTGAGGCGCCAGCCGAACCGACTGCTGATCAGCGTGTACTCGGTCTCGACGACCGGCGATTTCGCCCGGCAATCGACGCACTGGTAGCTGCGCGCTTCCCCCGACATTGCTCCATGGCAAGCGTGCCCGCACTGCTCGTGCCGCGCAACTCCCTAGCGAGCGAGACCGAGCTTGAGCGCCAGCGTCGAGCCGCACTTGTCGCATTGCCGCAATTCGAGACGCGGCACGTCCTCGAACTCCTGCACGCCCACGTAGGGGAGCTCCCGCCAGGTCTCCGCGCTCCAGTGGCGGCCGCACACGCAGCGCTTCACGGCCCCGCTCGGCGGGGCACCCGGCGTGCTTTCGGCCATGGATGCCGACGTTCGACGCTCCTCGGGAGGGGGCGTCGCTCGCTTGGGCAGGCGATTGGCGCTCATCGAAGGTGGAGGAAACCGAGGTTTGCCACTGCTCCCATCCGTAGGCCAATCCGGGGGCGGCCGCCCAGAAATCCGCGCGGGTCCCTCAGGACTGCACCTCGACGTCCTCGGCCGTGAGGTCCATCGCTTCGAGTAGCTCGACCAAGCTCTTGAGGATCAGCAGCGGTTCGCCCGCGACGTAGAGCGTCGCCACGCCGGGCTCTTCGCGGAGCTCGACCGCCTGCAAGAGCGCACGGCGGGGGGCGTTCGCGTCGTCGTAGCTGTGCCGACGCACGCGGTAGATCGTTGCTGGCATGCGCAGAACGATGCGGCGGGATCGCCGAACGTCAATCGGCCATTCGGTCGCGCAGGGTTCGGGCCCGATTGCCCATTAGCAACCGAGAGCGACGACGCGCCTCAGACTCTTGATGGGGGCCCGTGTTCTGGTTGTCGAGGACGACGCAACTCTGCAGCGAGCGTTCGTCGACTTCCTCGGCGACGAGGGATACGTGTGCCGGGCGGTCGGCAACGTCGCCGACGCGCGCGCCGCGCTCGCCGCGGGCGACACCGAGGTGGTGATCCTCGATCTCGCGCTCGACCGCGAGTCCGGCGAGACGCTGCTGAAGCTGCTCTCCTCATCCACGGGGCCGGTGGTGATCGCGATGTCGGCGTCGCCCTCGCTGCGTACGATCGCTGAGCGCTACGGCGTCGCGTTCGTTCCCAAGCCGTTCTCGCTGAGCCTCTTGGAGGAGGTCCTCCGCGGCGCGGTGCGCCAGTCGGCTTCGCGTACCCGAGCGGCCCCCTGAGCGGCGGCGCGCGACCGGTTCTCGAGTCGGTCATCGGAGCCTCCGCGATGTCAGCCACCAACCGCTCGGGAGCCCGGATGCGCAGCGTTGCGCCGATCCTGCTGGTCGAGGACGACCCGGTGATGGCTCGGACGGTCGCCGGCGCTCTGATCGACGAGGGCTACGTCGTGGTCTCCGTCGACACGCTCGCTGCCGCGCGCTCCGCCCTCGAGCGCGCCCAGCCGTCGGTGCTCATCCTCGACCTGACGCTGCCCGACTCGTTCGGCGGCGACTTGCTCGCCGAGCTCGCGGAGCGAGACGACGCGCCGCCGACCGTGATCCTCTCGCTGTTCCACCTCGCGTCGCTGGTCGCCGACCGCTACGACGTGGAGCTCGTGCGCAAACCGTTCGAGATCGACGCGTTGTTCTCCGCCGTGCGCAGAGCTCAAGAAGAGCGTCGCCGCCCCTCGCGCGCGGCGATGTGATCAGAATCGCGAGCGCATCGCGGCCTCGCGCTTGCGCCAGCGCTCCTTGCCCTTCTCCCGCTCGCCCTCGCGCGTGCGCGAGGGGCCCTTCGGGGTGAGCGACGCGAGGAGCTTGTCGGTGACGGCGGTGAGCTCCCGCACCGCGCGGTCGAACGCGGCCTGATCGGCGGCGGAAGGCTTCTGCACGCCGCTCACCTTTCGCACGTACTGCACCGCTGCGGCCTCGATCTCTTCGCGGGTGGTCGGGGGCTCGAAGTTGAAGAGGACGCGGATGTTGCGGCACATCCTCTCCAGGTTACAGGCTCTTGAGGAATGCGAGGAGCGCGCGCCGGTCGGGCTCGGGCCAGTCGGTGCCCCACTTGTGGCCGACGACCGCGCCGCGACCGAGCGGCCCCTCATAGCTCGGCTCGAAGCGCCGGGCGTCGAGCAGATCCTCGAGCGAGCCGACTGCGCCGTTGTGCAGATACGGCGCCGCCTCGGCGACCGCGAGCAGCGACGGCGGACGGTAGCGTCCGGTGCCGCGCGCCCCGCCGTCGGCGAGCGAGCGATCGGTGCCGACGAAGCCCGCCGGGACCGTCGCGCCCCCGAACGCGCGATTGCTGTGACACGAGCGGCAGGAGCGCGCGAACAGCTCGGCGCCGCGCGCGTCGGCGACGGTGGTGCGGGGCGGCGGCGTGAGCGAATAGACGAACATCGCGAGCGCCCACGCGAGCTCGCGCGGCGGCTTGATCTTCTGGTGGTTCGAGTGAAGGAGCTGCGTCTCCTGGCGGATCGCGAGCGCCGTCGGCCCGACGTGGAGGATGGTTCCGGCCTGGGTGAGCGCCGGTTGCGCGCGCAGACCGAAGAGATCGGGGATCGCGACGGGATCCTCGGCGTCGTCCTCGGTGACGTCGGCGCGGCCCGGTCCCCACGTGCGCATCCGACGCGCGAGCTCCGGGTCGACGAAGGTCTTGGTCGCCTCGTGATACGCGAGCCGCAGCTTCCCGTAGTCGAACGTGCGGCGCGCGCGACCGACGACGAGCGCGCCGTTCTCGACGTTGGTGTGGCAGAGCGCGCAGGTGATCCCGAGCTTGGTCTTCCCGTCGACGTCCTCGAAGGCGATCCCGCCCGGCCACGTCCCGTCGCCGGCGCGGAGCACGCCGACCGAGAGCTCGGGCGTCGTGAGCGCGTGCTCGAGGAACACCTCGGCGCGCAGGGGATAACGGAAGAACACCTCGCGGCCGAGCGCGATCCAACCCGCCATGTCCGCGGGGCGCACGCCGTTCCACACCGGCGTCGTGACCGGCGCGATCCCACGGTCGCTGCGGAACCGCTCCACGCGCGCGTCGTCGAGCACCACCGACTTCGGGGTCCACTCCGGCAGCAGATCCCATCCCCGGTCGCCGAGCCCGTAGCTGCTCAGACGGATGCGCGAGTAGGCGTTGGTCGGGTTGGCGAGCGACGCGACCAGCATCTTGCGACGGAACCGCGGCTCGTCGAGGTACCGGAGGCCCTCGGCGAGGATCTTCGCGTCGCTCCAGTCGTCGATGCCCTTGGCCGCGAGCGGCGCCTCGGGCTTGTGCGCTGCGACGAAGCGGTGCTTCTTACAGGAAGCGAGCAGCGCGAAGAGGACTATCCAGCCGCGAGCGGCCGCACGAGAAGTTGCGTGACGACCTCCGGCTCGCGCGACAGCTCGCCCGAGACGAGCGTGCGGTCGGCGCCGTCGACCCGCAGCACCACCTCGAGCTTGTAGCGCCGCGAGTACGTGTTCCACGGGTTGCCGCCTCCGATCTTGGTCCAATCGATCTGAGTCATATCGTAGGTGACCTTGGCGTTGCCGCCGGCGGCGAGCGACGAGTCCCACGGCGTGTAGCTGGAGCCGCCCCACACCCGCGCGTTCTTCGCGTCGACGTCGTCGAGGCGCTCGCTGGTCGAGGCGTCGAGGAGGTGCACCTCGACCACGGCGATGGCGGCCTTGGCCTTGCCGCTGTTCGTCAGCGCGAGCTGCACGTTGGATTGCTGGCACCCGCCGCCGCAGCCGCCGCGCTCGGCAGCGCCCGTCCCGGCGTCCGACGACGAGGCGGGGGGCGGCTCGGCGCAGTCGCCCGCGAACGCGCCGGAGCTCCCGCTGCAGTCGTTCCCGAGGGTCGCCGCGGAGATGGCGGCGGTGACCGCCCCCGACGTCCCCGTCGTCGTGGGCAGCTCCACGCGGCTCGCGCACGCGATCCCCATCACCATCGAACCCAAAGCGAGGAAGGTCAGGCTGCTCTGCATGGGCATGGGCTAAAGCGAGCCACGTGCCACACGGTATTTGCCTGTAAAAGTTGTGTTTGTGCCAGTCCGGTCATGACTGCCTGTGCCAGGCGTGGCCCGGGATGCCTGCCCTACGCGCAGACCGCTCGCGGGTGGGTAGCGGAGACCGGGGAGCCCTTATCGAGCTCGATCATCTTCCGCAGCTCGAAGTGGCGTTCGCCGATCGCGAAGCGAATGAGGTCTCGCATCTTGTCGGCGGGTGACAGGTCCCCGGCCACCGCGGACTCCATTCGCATCATCTGCACGGAGGCGAGCAGATCGCCGGTCGCGAGGAAGGCGGCGCGGAGCGTGGTCAGCTCCGAGCACTGGACGAACCGTTCGACGTCGGTGCGGCCGCTGCTCTCGGCGAACCGGGTGACGACTGCGCGGAGGGTGCGGAGCTCCTCCTCGGTCATGGTCGCCGACAGCGCGCGCGCGATGCGCAGCACGTCGTCGCTCGCCGAGGTCCCGATGCCGATCGAGATCGCCGCCAGGAGGATCGCGCGCAGCTCGGTCTTCGCCGGGAAGTGCGCGCGCACCTCGTGCTCGCCGTCGATCGACGCGAGGTGCTTGGCCGCGACGAAGCCGAGCTCGCGCTCGCCCCAGCCGTCGAGCAGCGTCGAGCCGATGACGCTCGTGCGCTCCTCGCACGCGATCGGCGCGAAGGCGCCGGGGAGATCGGCGCGCACGTACACCTCGGGCGCCTCGATGCCGAGCATCTGCGCCACGCGGAACAAGGTCTTCGCCGCGAGGCTCGACGGCGAGCTCGGGGATTCGCGATGCTTGGGCGGGAGCGAGCCCCGCGGCAGGGACGTGTTGCGCGCCTTGCCCACGCGCGCCGCGCGCGCGACGGTGGCGAGGATCGCGGCGACGCCCGTGTCGAGATCGGGGTGGGCGAGGAGGTTTCGCCAGTAGCCGGGCAAGAGGCGCGCGCGGTACTCGGGTAGGCCGCGCGGGCGCTCCTGCTCGAAGAACGCGCGCGTCGGCTCGTCGGCCGCGCCGAGCACCATCAGCGTGGAGGCGGTGACGTACGCGCGCTCGCGATCCTTCTGCCGGACGTAGAGCGCGTGGAGCGCGCGGTGGTGGTCGACGGTCAGCGGGTCGCGCTCGATCGCCGCGGTGAGCTCGGCGATCGCGAGGTCGCTCCGCTCGACCGCCTCGTACAGCTCCACCACGATCCGGCGCTCCTGCACGTTGTCCGGCTGCAGCTGGGCGGCCATGCGGAACGCCTCGACCGCGGCCTCCGGCTCGTTGAGGCGATCGCGGTAGATGAGGCCGAGCGCGTGCCACAGCTGGAACTCGAGCGCCGGATCGTTGAGCGGTCGCGCGCGGTGGATCATCTTGCGATACGAGCGCTCGAGTCGGCGGAAATCGCGCGTCTTGGTGATCAGCGCGTCGATGGAGCGGAACGCCTCGAGCGCCGTCGGCTCGTCGTCGAGCGCGCGCTCGAACAGGTTGATCGCGCGTTCGTCGTCGCCGAGCTCGTCGCGGTGGACCTTGGCGGCGGCGATCAAATACTTCGCGCGGCGCGCCCGGTCTGCGTCGAGCGCGACGATCCACTCGATGGTGTTGGCGACGCCGCGGTAGTCGCGGAGCTCCTGCCGGTGCCCGAGGATCTCGTGGAGCACGGGGCGATCGGTGGGGTCGATCTCGAGCAGACCGGAGAGCGCGTGGATCGCGCGCCGCAGATCCTTGGCCTCGTGCACCCAGCGATCGGCGCTGCGGCGGAGGATGGCGCGGCGCTCCTCGGCCGCCGGCACCAGCTCGAGGAGGCGCTTCTCCCACAGCTCGAGGTGCTCCCACGCCCGGAGATCGGCGGCGATCTGCACCACCGACTCGGTGGCGCGGCGGTTGTCGGGATCGATCGCCAGCGCCTGCTCGAAGTCGTTGGACGCCCCGCGGAGATCGCCGAGCGAGAGCTTGATCTCGCCGAGCTGAATCAGCGCCCGGGCCGTTCCGTGGTCGTCGGCGGGCGGCATCGTGGAGAGCAGCGCCTTGGTCGCGGAGAGGGCCTCGACCGGCTGGCCGGCCGCGATCGCGGACTCGGCGAGCGCCTCGAGCGCGCCCTTGTCTCCGAGGCGGACCGCGCGCTTGTACGCGTCGAGCGCCAGCGCGTGCTCGCCGCGCGCGGTCGCGATCCGACCCTGCAGGGTGAGGATCACCCGGGTCGACTCCGGCGGGCGCGTCGCACGGAGCAGCCGCGCCACGATCTCGGCCGCCTCGTCCAACCGGCCGTCGGAGAAGTACAGCTCGGCGACCGGCACGCCGGCCTGCTCGTTCTCGGGGTCGAGGGCGAGCGCCTCCTCGAAGGCGTGGATCGCGCCCCGCGCATCGTCGAGGTGGGTGCGACGGAGCAGACCGAGCTCGATGAGCAGCTTGCTGCGCGCGACGTCGCCGGAGGTGTGACGCGCCATGCGATCGAGGTGCTGCGCGGCCTCCTCGTACGCGCCCTTCTCGAGCGCCATCGTGCGCAGCTCGGCGAGCGCGCCGAGGTGATCGGGCGCGTGGCGGATCGCCTCCAGGTAGAGCCTCCGTCCGCGACCGACGTCGCCGGCCCTCGTGATGAACGCCCTGGCCGCGAGCACCAGCGCGTCGGCGCGCTCGCCGGCGTCCTCCTTGCGGTGCGCGACGCCCACCATCGCGGTGAGCGCGCGCGGCACGTCGCCGGCCTTTTCGTAGGCGCGCGCGAGGAGCTCGCTGATCCCGTCGCTCCCGGCGTCGAGCTTGCGGCCCTGCTCGAGGATGTCGATCGCGCCGGCGACGTCGTTGAGCTCGTCGAGTCGGAGGCGGGCGATCTGCAGGCAGGCGTCGGCGCGATCGATCGGATCGGCGAGCACCTCGAACGCGAGCTCGAGGGTGTCGAGCGCGCTGTCGAACTTGCGGCGCTTGCTGTGCAGCTTGGCGAGCGCGACGTAGGCCGCCGACGCGTCGGGATCCCTCGTGATGTGCTCCTTGAGCTTGGCCGCGGCGCGCTCGGGATCGAGGAACTCCTCTTCGAGGATCCGCGCGGCGCGAAGCGCGAGCTCGGTGCGATCGGCCTCGCGGTCGTGCACCATGCGCAGCTCGAGGACCTTGAGGAGATCCTTCAGGCGCTTGTCGCGCTCGTACACCACGTCGAGCGCGCGCAGCGCCTCGGGGTCGGTGCGGTCGGCAGAGAGCGCCTCCTCGAGGAACGACACCGCGCGTTCGCCGCGCCCGAGCTCGTCGTGCAGGCGCGCGATCCGCACCCGCACCGGGTTGAGCTTTCCGAAGACGCTGCCCTTCACGAGGCCCTCGAGGAACGAGACGAGGGTCTCGAGGCTCCCGCGACCGCGGTGCAGTCGCTCGAGGCCCTCGAGCGCGTCGGCGTCCGTCGGCTCGAGCTCGAGCACGCGGCGGCGCGCGGCCTCGACGGCCTCGACCGGTCCCTCGGTCGACACCAGGCGCTCCCACGCGCGCGCGACGCGGACGTCGGCGGGGGCGAGGCTGCGCGCCTTCTCGACGTGCGCGGCGCCGTACTCGGGGTGTCCCATGTCGGCGTACCACTTGGCCGCGCGCAGGCAGAGCGAGACGCGATCGGGGTGCTCGCCGCGGGTGACCCACCCGTTGACCGCGTCGATCACCGTGCCGAGGCGGTCCCTCGCGATCGACTCGATCTTCTTGGCGACGTCGTCGTCGGCGGGCGTCTCGTACAACGCCTCGAGCAGCACGCGCACGGCCTGCTCGGTGTCCTCGAATTGCTCGTGCAAGAGCGTCGCGAGCGCCATCAGGATCTGGCTACGGAGCTCCGGATCGGTGGTGCGGCTCGCGCGGTCGGCGTAGTCCTGGGCGAGCTGCTCGAGATCGCTCGACGTATCCACGTGTCCCATGAGCGCCCACCTCTGCACTCATCGAGCCGAGCGAGCTAAGTATCGATGGCGATCCCGCCAGCCTGGAACGATCCCACGAAAGCGGACGGATCCGCCCTCGAGGGTGTCATTCGAGCGTGTCAGGTGAGGAGTCTGCTCGTCCTCACTTCTGGCAGGCGCAGCTCTCGCAAGAGCAGGTCTCGCCGCACTGCAGCCGTACATCTTCCGTTGGAAGCACGTTCGAATAGGCGCGCGCGTAAGCGAGCGCCTACCGGTGCGATGGTGAGAATCACCGAGGCGCTCGCAAACGCGCGCGCCCATGGGTCGGCACGGTCGACGGTTGGCGGCCGACGGCGCCCGCCTCGATCCTCGAAAGTGCTCTAGAACGAAGCGATCAGCGACAGCCCGTTGGTCTTGCCGATCATCGGCATGATCTGCACCTTCGACGCGACGTCGTTGCGAATCAGCATCTTCCGGCCGGCGAGGCCGAGGATGAACATGGTGACGCCGCCGGCCTGCGCGAGGCCGTCGATGTAGAGCCAGGTCTTCGCCGTCGCCGAGTCGACCGTCGTCGAGTAGACGAACGGGCCGGCGACCGGCAGGAGCAGCCACTTGCCGTCCTTGTCGTTGAGATCGGACGCGACCGACCCGATGAGCGCGGTGATCAGGTACGTGACGCCGAAGAGGACGGCGCCGCCGACGACGAGGCCCGTGCGCGGGCGCTCCTCGACGCGGTAGCCGGGAGGGACCGGATCGCCCTCGTTGTAGTTCATCTTCTTCGGGCCGTAGGGCGGCGGCGGCGCGGGCGCGTAGTTCGGCGTGGTGTACCCGCCGACCGGCGGCGGGGGCGTGTACACCGGCGGCGGGGGGCTGCCGGGGCCGCCGTGCGAGTCCTGGTTCTCCTGCGCCGGCGCGGTGCCGGCGAACGCGAGGGCGAGCGAGAACGAAGCAATCGCAGCGCACGAAGAAGTCTTCATGCGCGGCAGCTTATCATCTCTTGCGCAGCAAGCCCTCTTGCGAAGTGCTCGCGACGAGCCTTCCGTCGCGCGTGAAGATGCGTCCCCGCACGAGCCCGCGCGCGCCATGCATAGCGGGACTATCCATCACGTGCAGCATCCACTCATCCACGCGAAATGGTTGGTGAAACCACATCACGTGATCGAGGCTCGCGACCTGCATTCCGGGCGTCAGCCAGCCGACGCCGTGGGGCAGCAGCGCGGTGGTGACGAACGCGAAGTCCGAAACATACGCAAGGAGATAGCGGTGTAGCGCGTCGTCGTCGGGGAGCTTGTCGATCGCGCGGAACCACACCATGCGGCGCGCCGGCATCGGCGACGGCGCGAACGGATCGTCGCTCACGTCGCTCCTTCGCATCTCGAACGGTCGCTCCATCGTGCCGCGCTCGCGGAGCTTGCTCGGCAGACGTGCGCCGTGCTTCGCGACGCGCTCTTGCTCGGTCGGGAGCGACTCCGGCTCGGGCGCCTCGGGCATCTCGTCCTGGTGGCTGAACCCGGGCTCCACCTTCTGGAACGACGCCGCGAGGTTGAAGATCGCTTCGCCATTCTGAATCGCGACCACGCGGCGGGTGTTGAAGGAGTTGCCGTCGCGGATGCGGTCTACGTCGTAGACGATGGGTCGCTTCACGTCGCCGGGGCGGAGGAAGTACGCGTGGAGCGAGTGCACCGGGCGCTCCGCGGGCACCGTCTGCGCGGCCGCCGACAGCGCCTGACCGAGCACCTGACCGCCGAACACCGTGCCCCAGCCGAGGTCCTGGCTCTGGCCGCGAAACAGGTTCTTCTCGATCTGCTCGAGCGCGAGCAGCTGGACGAGCGAATCGAGCACCGACGACATCGGAGCCCCATAGCACCCTTATGCGGAAGAGGCCCGCCGCCCTGATCGTCTGTCTGGTCGTCGCGCTGGCGTTCGTCCTCCGCATGCGGAACCCGGCGCAGCTCTCGATCGACGCGCCGGGCTTGCGGTTCTTTCACGGCCTCGAGAACCGCTTCCTCACCGGGATGTGGAACGTCGTCAGTTGGCTCGGATCGATCGTCGTCGTCGGTCCGCTCTCCATCGTGCTCGCGAACCGCGTCGTCCGCTGGTCGCGGCGCGACGCGTGGGCGCTGGTGCTCTCGGCGATCGGCGCGAGCCTGGTGCACAGCGCGATCAAGATGTCGCTCCCGCGCCCGCGCCCGCGGTTGTTCCCGATGCTCGGCCCCCACCCGGGCGAGGGCACGTTCCCGAGCGGTCACGCGGTGAACGTCACCGCCACGTTTCTCTCGCTCGCGCTCGTGGCGTCGCGTGTGTGGCCCCGCCGTGCGCGAACGATCGCGTACGGGGCGGCGCTCGTCATCGCCTGGGTCTCCCTCGGTCGTCTCTACCTGCAGGTGCACTGGCCCTCCGACGTGCTCGCCGGCTGGTTCATTGGTGCAGCGTGGGCGTTGCTCGTGGACGTGGTGGTGGTCGGCGATAGAGTGAGGTGATGCGCAGGCTCCTTCCGATCGTGCTGGTCGCGTGCACCGAATCGAGCGCGCTCTCGCCCACCGAGGACGCGTTCGTCGAGGACGCGGTCGTTGCCGCGGACACGTTCGTCGCGAGCGATGGCGTCCCCACCGAGACGTCCGCGAGCGACACGGGCTCCGCCGCGGACACGGCGGTCGTCGCCACCGACACCTCCGCGCCCGACGCGCCGGCGTCCACGCTCGACCCGGACGGCGTCGAGATGAAGCACCCCACCAAGCCGACGGGGCTCACCTATCGCCTCGGCGCGCTCGACCCCAACACCGCCAAGGACTTCGAGATCGAGCAGGGCGACAAGGCGACCAAGAAGACCGAGGGCAAGCTCACCTTCTGGAACGTCCCCTCGCACACGCTCTCGTACGCCAGCGGCGGCACCGGCTGGACGAGTCGTCTGCACATCTACGCGAGCGGCACCGAGACGCAGCTCTACACGTGGAAGACGCAGAAGGGCTGGCTCGCGACGCCGAAGGACCTCAAGGACCAGGAGCTCACGATCTACCTCCGCCCGCACACCATCCTCGACCCGCCGCGGGCGCAGGCCACGCTCAAGATCCGCGGCGGCAAGCACAGCTCCTCGAACGGGTCGCTCGGCTCCTGCACCATGATGACGCTCGGCGCGCCCACCAGCGGCGGCGTGGCGCGCTTCGGCAAGGAGCTCGACCACCCGAGCTACGACTACGTGAAGCTCACCCCGATGGTGCCGGCGCAGCTCACCGACAATCAGTGGGTCGGTCTCAAGCTCGTGAGCTACCAGCGCCCGGGCGAGGCCACCAAGGTGCAGTATCGCGTCTACGTCGACCGCACGCCGTGGAACGCCGACGGCAAGCCGAACAACACGTGGGAGCTGTTCTCCACCTACGAGGACGTCGAGGGCAAGGACACCGGCGCGTACACCAAGCTCGCCGATTGGGGCGGCATGATCACCACCGTGCGCACCGACGGCGTGAAGGATCTCGATTTTGCGCTGATGTCCGTGCGCGAGATCGTGCCGCCTACTTGATGCAGGGGAAGCAGCCGCAGCCCTCGTCGACGCAGGTGTCGACGGGCGCGTCGGCGGTGGTCTCGCTGACCATGCTGTCGGCGGCGGCGCTGTCGGCGACGGCGCTGTCCCTGGCGACGCCGGTATCAACCGCGCTGTCCACTGCGACGACGCCGGTGTCGATCTCGGCGTCGGGCGGCGGCGGGTTGGTCATCACCGACTCCTCGCTGCACGCGGACGCGGCGCCGACGATCACGATCGCGTGGAAGAGCCGGTGCCGCATTCCGCGAGCATAGCGCGCGCCGGCCCGGTATCGATCCCCAGCTCGTCGAACCCCGGCAGCACGAGCGAAACGAGCGCGTCGTCGATCCAGCGGCGCGTGTCGGCGTGCGAGGGCAATCCGTGCTCGGGGAACCCCTCGGCCGGCCAGCGCGGATCGAACGTGCGCCAGGCGTGCAGGTTGACCGATACCAAGCGCGGAAGCCACTCCGCGATCGCCGCGCGCTCGGGCTCGCGCACGCGCGACGAGGCGAGGTGCGCCCACCCGACGCGCGCGTGATGCACCTCGTCGGCGAGGTGGCGGCGGAGGACCGCGTGCAACCACGGCGGCTTGGTCTCGCGCGCGCTCTCGTCGATCCACGCGCTCGCGAACGACTCGCCGATGCACGAGGTGGCGACGACGCGCAGCGTGGCGCGGAGGGGGAGGGGCACGGCCGCGAGCGGGTCGAGGAACGGGCGCGGCCTCGGCGTGGCGATCGCGCGCCCGGCGTAGCGGCTCGCGACGTCGACGCAGATCCCCACGTGGCGCTCCTCGTCGGCGAGCATCCGCGCAGCGAGCGCGATCACGCCGTCGTCGGCGTCGGAGGCGCGGAGATCTTCGAGGATGTGCGCGGCGTACGCGTGCACGCTCCCCTCTGCCGACGCGCGGCTCTCCCACACGGCGGCGATCGCTTCGTTCACGCGACCAAGGATATCCCGAGCGCGCGCGCCATCTGCTCGTGGGCCGCGGAGGCCGGGTGGAGCACGCTCTTTCGCAGGTCGATCGCGTGCTTCTCGGCGAACGCGACGAGCAGACCGGGCAGCGGCGGGCGGCACCAACACACCGGCGGGCCGGCCGGGTGGTGGCAGATCGCGACCTCTGCCGTTGTCGCGGGCTCGGGCACGTTCCAGCCGAACACGAGGGTCGGTCCCTCGGGGATCGCGACCTCGCCCGCGCGCTCGGCCGCGACGAACGTGGCGCCGCGTTCGTGTTGCTCTCGCCGCGCGAACGGCACGCGCTCGATCTCGGTGAAGCCCTCGTCGAGCGACGGGGGCTCGAGCTCGCGGACCATTCGGAACAACACGCTCGGACGGATCAGGTTCGCGTCGGTCTTGGCGAACGCGATCAGCTCCTCGGGCTCGAGCAGCCGGCCGTACTTGCCGAGCATCCTCAGCACGACGTTGTGCTGCGCCTCGTGCAGCGGCGTGTCGTGGAACACGCAGCGCACCCGCGCGCCGTGGCGTGCCGCCGTCGCCACGACCTCCTGCCGCGACGCGCGCGTGAGGTAGGTGTTGTCGAGGACCACGCGCTCGGCCCCGGCCGACAGCCGCTCGTCGAGGGCGCGCGCGATCCCCTTCAGCGTGCCGCCGCGGAGATCGCGGTTGAGGCGCTCCGGCGAGGCCGCCGTCGACTTCCCGGCGCCCGCGATGCCCATGTGCATCACGACCTCGCGGGAGCCCTCGGTCGCCGCGCGCACCGGCTCGGGCGAGAGGCCGGGGAAGCGGGCGAGCAGCCGCGTCCGCGCGTCGTCCGCGAGCGCGCGCGAGCCGGCGCGGGCGAGCATGTCGACGCGGCGGGTGCCGACGAGCGGGATGACGCCGAGCGAGACGAGGAAGGAGAGGAGCTCCTCGACGTCGTGCTCGCGCGCGACCCGCGCTGCCTTCTTCGGGCCGCCGAGCGGCGAGTGGGCGAAGACCTCGATCCCTCGCTCGAGGCAGTGACGCACGAGTCCGCCGCGCATCGGAGCGTCGTGCGCGGCGCCGAGCGCGACCTGCACCGCGTCGATGCGCGTGACGCGCTCCGCCTCGAGGAGCTGGGTGCGGGTCACGTTGCAGACCCCGATCCTCTTCGCGAGGCCCTCGTCGCGCGCGCGGGCGAGGGCCCGGACGCTCGTCTCGAGAGGGGTGCGCGGGTCGGGCGCGTGGAGGAGCAGCGTGTCGATGGCGCCGAGGAGCTCGGCGGACGCGCGCGCGTCCTCGAGGATCGCGATCGCCCGCCCGTCGGGGACCCAGGCGCCCTCGGGGCGCTTCATCCCGCATTTCGTGAGGATTCGGCCCCGGACCCCCACGAGTAGGTGCTCGTTGCCGTAGGCGCGCGCCGTGTCGAACACGACGATGCCGGCTCGGAGCGCCGCGTCGATCGTGCTTCGACCCGTCGCGTCATCGAGCCGCATGCACCCGAGACCAATGCGCACGACGACGAGCGTAGCTGCCTTTGTTCGCTAAGCTTCCGCACCCGATGCGTCGTCCCATCCTTACCGTCGTGCTCTCGATCCTCTCGGTCGGCTTCATCGCCCACTGCTCGGCGGGCAACGAGAAGGATCCCTCGGGCAAGCTCACCGGCGACGGCGGCATCACCAACCCCGACGCCGACATCTGCGGCTTCTGCGTCGACCGCCTCTACACGCCGTGCGACGGACCGGGCAAGCCGGGCACCGCGGTCGAGTGCGCGGCCGACAAGGTGTGCGTGCCGAAGCTCGGGTGCCTGCCGTGCGCGCCCGGCGCCGACACCTGCGTCGGCAACGCCGTCCACAGCTGCACCGCCGAGGGCAACCCGGGAGCGAAGCTCAAGGACTGCGATCTCGCGAAGGCGGAGCGCTGCGTGAACGGCAAGTGCATGAACGCGTGCGACGCCGCGGCCTCCTCGCCGAGCAACGTGGGGTGCGAGTTCTGGGCGGTCGATCTCGACAACGCCAAGAACGCGTTCGACGACGCGGCGAACAAGGACTGGGGGCTCGTCCTCTCCAACGCCGGCGAGTCCACGGCCACCGTCACCATCGAGCGCAACGACGCGCTCCCCGGCCAACCGCTCAAGCTCGTGGTCGAGCGCACGCTCACGATCAAGAAGGACGAGCTCGCGACGGTGCTCCTCAAGCCGCGCGAGGTCGACGGCTCGGAGAAGGGCCTCAACGAGGGGCCGGGCACGTTCCTCTCGTCGAAGGCCATGCGAATCACGTCGAGCTCGCCGCTCGTCGCCTATCAGTTCAACGCCTTCGAGCCCACGTTCAGCAACGACGCGTCGCTGCTCCTGCCGCGCAACGGCCTCGGCAAGATCCACCGCGTCCTCAACTACCCCACGAGCAAGCCCATCGCGCCGGGGTTCGAGTCGGCGAAGGACCACGCGTTCGTCACCGTCGTCGGCACGCTGCCCAACACCAAGGTGCGCGTGGTGCTCGGCACCAACATCGTCGCCGGTGGTCCCGTCGCCACGCCCAAGAAGAAGGGCGAGACGATCGAGGTCACGCTCGGCCCGTTCGACGTGCTCAACCTCGAGTCCGACGGTCTGCCCGGCGACATGACCGGCACCATCGTCGACGCCGACGCGCCGGTCGCGGTGTTCACCGGCACCGAGGCGAGCGGCGCGCCGGTGAACGCGAGCGTGCCGAAGTACCCGGGCTGGGACGGCGGGAGCTGCTGCGTCGACCACCTCGAGGAGCAGGTGTTCCCGGTCACCGCGATGGGCAAGAAGTTCATCATCACGCGCTCGCCGATCCGCTCCACGAGCGGCTGGCGCGAGCCCGACGAGCTGCGCTTCCTCGGCATCGCCGAGAAGGCCACCGTGAAGACGACGCTGCCGCCGCCCTTCGACAACTTCACCCTCGAGCCCGGCGAGCTCAAAGAGACGTGGACCGACAAGGACATCATCGTCGAGTCCACCGCGCCGGTCGCGATCGGTCAGATCCTCGTGAGCCAGCAGTACGTCGACGGGCCGTACACCGGCGATCCGTCGCTCACGATCTTCCCCCCGGTCGAGCAGTATCGGCAGAACTACCTCTTCCTCGTCCCGCCCAAGTGGTCCACCAACCACGTCGTGATCTCGGCGCCGGTCGGCGCGGACATCAAGCTCGACGGCGCGGCGCCGATGGGCTGCGTGATCGAGTCCGCCGGCACGCTCGACGGCGTCGCCTACGAGGCGCGCCGGTGCCCGGTCGCGGCGGGCGTGCGGAGGCTCGTCGGCGATAAGCCGTTCGGCGTTACCGCCTACGGCTACGGATTCGCGGGGAGCTATGCGTTCTCGGGCGGGGCCGACGTCAAACCGATCTACACGCCCCCGCCCTTGAAGTAGCGCATCGCCCCTTCACCCTCGGTCTGCTAGAGCGATCGACCCGATGCGCGTCGCAGCTCTTCTCGCAATGCTCTCGCTCGGCTTCATCGCCGGGTGCGCCGAGGACGACGATCTCAGCGAGTCCCCGCCCTCCGAGACGCCGCCCGGCGAGGACTCGGCGCCGCCCGCCGACAGCACGACGCCGGACACCACGACCGATCCGGACACCGGCACCGATCCGGACACCGGCTCGGTCGAGCCCGACACCGCGACGCCCGACACGCTCGTCGCCGACAGCGCGACGCCCGACACGTTCGTCGCCGACAGCGCGACGCCCGACACGTTCGTCCCGGACACGTCCGTTCCCGACACCGCGAAGCCCGACACGTTCGTGCCCGACACGTTTGTGCCCGACACGTTCGTTCCCGACACCGCGCCGAGCGACACCTGCGTCGTCAACGCGTGCGGCGGCTGCACCATCCTCACCGCACCGCCCGGCTTCCCGTGCGGGACGTGCGGCGGCGGCATGTACGCGTGCAGCGGCACCGACGTGGTCGTGTGCACGGGCGCGACGCCGCTCAACGCGTGCGGCGGCTGCAACACGCTCACTGCGGCGCCCGGCAGCGCGTGCGGGACCTGCGGCGGCACGTACACGTGCAGCGGCACCAACGCGGTGGCGTGCACCGGCTCGATGCCGCTCAATGCGTGCGGCGGCTGCAACACGCTCACCAACCCGCCCACGACCGCGTGTGGAATCTGCGGCACCTACGGCTGCTCGAGCACCACGACCACGACGTGCAACGAGACCGCGAGCATCGGCACAGACCTCACCTATACGGCCACCACCGATTATCAGGCGGTCTACAACAACGCGCTCGCCTTCGCGTACCCGGTTCGTCACAGGGGCCGCATCACCTCGGTCGCGTTCCGTGTGGCGCGCTACTTCGTCGCGTTCGGTCCGCCGCCCGAGCCGTGGACGCTCACCATCGAGGCCGTGCGCGGTACGCCGAGCGCGCCCGGCGCCGTGCTCGCCACCGCGACCTACACGGCAACGAACACGCCCGCGATCCCGACGTGGACCCCGACCGCGCCCACCACCCCCACGTCGCGGATCACGTTCGCCCTGCCGACGACGGTCACGCTCAACGTCAACGATCCCGTCTTCTTCCGGATCACCCGCGTGAGCGCGAACAACTACTTCCTCTTCTGGGGCGCCAACACCGGCGGCCCCGCAGACGTGACCAGCTACAGTCGCGATACGGCCACCGCGCCGTGGACGACGGTCGCGTTCGACCCCGACGTCGTCGTGCAGATGAACGGCTGCTTCTGAGGGTGCGCACCGCCCTCCTCCTGCCGGGCACCTGGGCCGACCACGCGGCGTTCGTCGCTGCGTGCGCGCGCGCGGGGTTGCAGACAGCGGGCGCGTTCCTCGTCGATCCACTGACCGGCGCCCACGTCGAGGTGGAGCTCGGCCCGCGCAGCGACACGGTGCGGCGCGCGTTCGAGGGGTTCGAGCTCGAGGAGTCGGAGCTCGCTGCGCTCTCCGAGCACCGCTCGGTGCTCCGCATCACCGGCGACACCGGCGACCTCGAGCGTCTGCGCGCGTTGACCCGGCTCTCGACCCGCCTGCTCCTGCACGGAGCGCTCGGGATCAAGGTCGAGTCCGCCGGGGTCGCCGCGCCGATCCAGCAGTGGCTCGAGCTCTCGGTGCGGTTCGACCCGTTCACCGCGCTCCGCTGCTTCGTCGTCGTCGGGGACGTCGAGGCCGCCGCGTACTCCTGCGGAATGCACAACTTCGGCCTGCGCGACGCGTTCGTCGAGGGTGTCCCGCTCGCCGAGGCGACGCTCGCCATCAACCGCTTCAACCTCTACCAGCTGGTCGAGCGGCCCGCGCTGGAGGACGGCCAGACCTTCGCCGCCGAGCAGGGCGCGCGCACGTTCGTGCTCCGAAAGGAGCCGTGCACGATGTGGCCGCCCGACGACACGTTCCACAACCCCTTCGGGATGTGGCGTCTTGTGCCGGGCGCGGCTACAACGCGCGCCTCTTGATCGACGTCGTCAACCTCGGCAAATCGTACGGCGCGCGCGCGCTCTTCGAGGGCGTGTCGCTCAAGCTCGTCGTGGGCGCGCGCTACGGCCTCGTCGGCGCCAACGGCTCCGGCAAGACGACGTTCCTCAAGATCCTCTCGGGCGACGAGCCGTCCACCGAGGGCGCGATCGCCATCCCGCGCGAGGCGCGCGTCGGCGTGCTCCGGCAGGACCAGTTCCTCGAGGACTCGAAGCGAATCCTCGACATCGCGATGGCCGGCGACCAGATCGTCACCGCGGCGCTCGCCGAGCAGCACGCGCTCGTCGAGTCCGGCAGCCACGACGCCGGGCGCATCGCCGAGCTCGAGGACCGCATCGCCGCGCACGACGGCTACACGCTCGAGGCGCGGGCGAGCGCGATCCTCGAGGGCCTCGGCATCCCCGTCGCCGTGCACCGCCAGCCGCTGTCCACGCTGTCGGGCGGGTTCAAGCTGCGGGTGCTGCTCGCCCAGGTGCTCATCGGCGGGCCCGACGTGCTCCTGCTCGACGAGCCCACCAACCACCTCGACATCCTCTCCATCCGCTGGCTCGAGAAGTTCCTCGGCGGCTACCGCGGCTGCGCGGTGATCGTCTCCCACGACCAGCGCTTCCTCGACAACGTGTCCACCCACATCCTCGACGTGGACTACGCGACCATCACGCTCTACCCCGGCAACTACACCAACTTCGTCCGCGAGAAGGCGGCGATCCGTGAGCGCAAAGAGGCCGAGATCGCCCGCGCCGAGGCGGTGATCGCCGAGAAGCGCTCGTTCGTCGAGCGGTTCGGCGCCAAGGCCACCAAGGCCTCGCAGGCGCAGAGCCGCCTCAAGCAGATCGAGAAGATCGAGGTCGAGACGCTGGAGTCGTCGTCGCGGCGCGCGCCGCGGTTTCAGTTCCTGCCGGCGCGGCAGAGCGGGCGGGACGTGCTCACCATCGAGCACGTGTCCAAGGCCTACGGCGAGAAGCGCGTGCTCCGCGACGTGTCGATCACCGTCCGCCGCAACGAGCGCGTCGCGATCATCGGGCCCAACGGCCTCGGCAAGTCCACGCTGCTGAAGATCGCGGTCGGCGCGCTCGAGCAGGACGCGGGGGCGGTGAAGTGGGGACACGAGGCCCGCGTGGGCTACTTCCCGCAGGACCACCACGAGGTGCTCGAGCAGCCCAACAAGACCCCGCTCGAAATCATTTGGGACACCGTCCCGCGCGAGACGGTCAACTACGTGCGCGGTCAGCTCGGCCGCATGCTGTTCTCCGGCGAGGACGTCGACAAGAAGGTCGGCTCGCTCTCCGGCGGCGAGGCCGCGCGGGTGGTGTTCTGCAAGCTGATGGTCGAGCAGCCCAACGTGCTCGTCCTCGACGAGCCCACCAACCACCTCGACCTCGAGTCGATCGACGCGCTGATCCTGGCGCTCTCCACGTTCGACGGCACCGTGATCTTCGTCTCCCACGACCGCGCCTTCGTCGCCGCGCTCGCCACGCGCATCCTCGAGGTCACGGTCGATGGCTTCCGCGACTTCCCCGGCAGCTACGACGAGTACCTCGCCCGCTGCGGCGACGACCACCTCGACGCGGACGCCGTCGTGCTCCGCGCGAAGAAGGACCGCGTCGCCGAGCGCAACGAGGGCAGCGCGCTGAGCTGGGAAGAGCAGAAGAAGCGCGCCAACCGCAAGAAGCAGCTGCCGGCGCGGCGCGACGAGGTGGTCGCCGCGATCGAGGCGGCCGAGGCCCGGAGAGCGGAGATCCAGGCGAAGTACTGCGAGGCCGGGTTCTACGAGAAGGCGAGCAAGGAAGAGGTCGACGCCCTCCATCGCGAGGAGACGGAGCTCGGCCCGAAGATCGACGCCCTCGTCGCCGAGTGGGAATCCCTCGAAGCCGAAATCGCCTCGTTGGAGTGAGCGGGAGCCGCGACCGTCAGGGAGCGGGTTGTCCCCAACGAAGGGTCCGCGCGCGTCAGCACGCGGTTGCTCCCAAAGTCCTTCGACCGCCTG
>JALHOE010000131.1 GCA_022843175.1 Deltaproteobacteria bacterium | reverse complement strand
GCATCTCGACTACGTCAGTCCGATCGAGTTCGAATTGAAGTCCAAAATCCACCGCGATGCGGCATAGTCAGACCGTCCACGAGACCGGGGGAGGATCACGGACTGCCGCCGTGGCTCTGCGAGGAGCTCCGCAGAGCTGTGTCCAGCGGGTCGTACAGCATCTCGTTGCTGGCCGGCGCTGAACCGAGGCCGCGAGCGATCGTGGAGACGCTGATGAAGGCGTGCATGGGCCAGTTTCAGCAGCAACAAGGATATCCGTGGACTCCAACCCGTGCCGAGCTGCCGCCCGCGGTGGCTGTGCCCATCGTCCTCGCCGCCCTCGGCAATCATCAACTCGGCAGGTTCTCGGATGACATTGCGGAGACTCTCACGCGCTCCGTAGAGGCGGACGGCTATGCGGTTCACGACGGGCAGCTGCATCCACTCGAGCCCGATGCGCCGAATGTTAAGGAGGAGCAGAACGTTATCGTTCGCCTGTTTCGGGCGTTGCGGCTACCCGAGAATCCCGCACTGCACCACCTCCGGGAGTCCGAGGAGCGATACGTGGAGGGCAACTGGGATGACGCCATCTCGCAGTCTCGGAAGATGTTCGAGGCATCGCTGAAGGAGATCGCGAGCGCGCTTTGGATCAAGCGCGGATCGACCCCGCCCGATCCGACTCAAGGTCAGCCGGTTGCGGTGCGAAACTACCTCGAGCAGGCAGGTCTCCTCGAGCGAGAAGAGAAGCGCGCCATCGACGGTGCATATGGACTTCTAAGCCACACGGGTGCGCACCCGCATATCGCACGCCAGGACCAGGCACGCCTGCTGCGGCATGTGGCCGTGATCTACGTGCAGTTCGTGTTGCTGCAGTGGCAACAGCGCGCGAAACTTCCGTAGCGCGGGAGTCCTGATCGCAGCGTCGTGGCGTCGCACCAGTCCGACTAGGAGGCTGTGCGCTGACTTCCTTATCGAGGATCGCGCGCTGCTCGCGAAGGACAAGTCCGCGGAGTTCGTCGAGAAGCGACGCGCCTTGATCGCGAGGCGCGTCAGCACTTTTCTGGGGAGATGACGAATCGCCTCAACCACCCGCGGCGACGACACGCGGCGTCCAATGCTACTTGTTCGTGACGGCCCGGATCGCTGGCTTATGCTCGGCTTCGATGAGAGCGCTCAGCGTCGCGCAGCCATGGGCCGAGTGCATCGTCGCGCACGGCAAGAACGTCGAGAACCGAACCTGGAACACGAGGATGCGCGGGTACTTCGCCATCCACGCGTCCAAGACCCGTGACCTCGGCAGGTTCCGAGACTGCGACCTCGCGATCGAACCCGACGACGTTCCCTTCGGGGCGATCGTCGGGTTCGCGCGGCTCGCGGATGTGATCACGCGCCGCGGCGTGACACCGCGGACGAGGCGGTGGTTCGGCGGCACGTACGGCCTCGTGCTCGAAGACGTGATGCGGTTGCGTGCGCCGGTGCCGGCGACGGGTGGGCTCGGCTTCTGGCGCGTGAAGCCGCGCACACTTCACAGTTGTCTCGCGGAGCTCACGGCCGCCGAGCGCGCACGGATCGAACGCGGTCCCGTGTTGGGCAACCTGGGGACGCGAACATGGATCGTGAAGGGGCGCATCGACTGGAATGGGCACGACTTCGTGCGCGCGGGCAGGACGGCGCGATGGGTGACCCGCAAGCCGCCGAAGGAGTGGTCGCCGGGCGACACGGTCCTGTTCTGGAAGGGACGACCCTGCCTCTCGGTCGTGGCCGCCGGTCGCATCCTCCGCTGCGACGAACGCGATGCGAAGGGCAACGCGTACTTCCGCGTGAAGTACCTCACGCGCGAGCTCGCGACCCCCGTCGACATGGACACCCTTCGACGCGATCGCGTGGTCGGTGACGCCGGCTTCTTGAAGTCCGGCCCTGCCGGAACCGTCTTTCCGTTGAGCGACGCCGAATCCCGGCGCATCGCGACCATTGCTCTCGCGCGGAACCGTTCGTCGCTGACGGCGGCGGATCGCCGGGTATTCGAGCGGATCGCCGATGGAGCGTGACGTTCGCGAGCGACGCATGTTGTCGCGAACGCGAACCCCCTAGGACCCGCCTGCTGGCACCGCTACCCTCGCATCGAGGGCGGATGGCAGCGGCAAATCGGGAGAGATTCGGGGGGCCGACCACGTCATGATCGATCTCGATCGGCTCCTGCGGCTCCGCCTCACCGTCGCGCGCTTCGGCGAGATGGACGGTGCGCGCTGGTGGAACACCAAGGGCCAGCTCGGGCGCCTCGGCGCCGCGGCGCTGCGCCGAGGCTTCCCGCGGACGCACGCGTTCGCCCGCGCACGGTCCGTGTTCGCGGTCGCCGCGCATCGGTGCGACGAGATCTTCGACCCACCGGCGAGCGTGACCCTGTGGCGGCTACCCGACGCGATCGAGGAGGAGTTCGACGCGCGCTGGGAGCAATGGGTCGACGACGCGTCGGCGTGGGCTCCGTTCTTCGAGACGTTGGAGCAGCCCCTCGGTACCGACCTCACGGCTACGCTGCGTGATCGACAGCTCGTCGAAGCAGCCGAGATCGAGACCGCCGCGCGGCTCCGTCGCTCCGCGGAGGGCCGGTCGGTCCCGCTGCCGTCTCTATTCGCCGGGAACGACGGCGACGTCGCGCTCCTCGCGCTCGGCTTCGCACGCGGTGACGCGGGGGATCTGGTCGTGCCCTACGCGCGGAGGGCTGACGCGTGAAGCAGGGAGCTCGCGCGCGCGTCGCGTCGTCGTTCACGGTCATCAAGGGCGCGATGATCGAGGAGACGCACGCCGTGTTCGCGGCGTGGGACTTCGACCGCTCGAAGCGGGAGAATCTGGATCGTCTTCGCTGCGAGAACTTCATCGGGGCGAAAAGCGCGACGTGGTTGCGAGACGTAGCCTGGGTGCTGAATCGCCGCTTCGATCCGGCGGGCCGCGATCGACCGCTGGTCGTCCTCGCGAAGCACGGCATCGCCCTCGACGAGTGGAAGCCGCTGCTGCTCTGGCACATGACGCGCGACGAGTTCCTCGTGCGTGACTTCATTCAGTCCTGGTTGTTCGCTGAGTACGACGCAGGCGTCTTCCGCGTCCGCGGCGAGGACGTCGAGGGCTACCTCGACAGCATCACGAAACGTGGCGCGACGATCGAGCACGCGTGGTCCCAATCGACGACCAAGCGCGTGGCCGCCGGTCTTCTCAAGATCGCGGCGGACTTCGACTTGCTGCGCGGCTCGATCGTGAAGGAGTTCGCGTCGTATCACCTACCGGAACGGAGCCTCCTCTATCTCCTGCACGCTCTGCTCGATGAGACCCGGAACCCCGGGCAGGTCGTGATGTCGCCGACGTGGCGGCTGTTCTTGATGCGACCGTCGGACGTAGAGCACGAGCTCTTGCGGCTGCATCAGTTCAAGAAGCTCGATTATCAGGTCGCCGGAAGTCTCGTGCAGCTGTCGCTCCCGTGTGCGAGCACGCGCGAGTATGCGGAGAGGATGGTCGCATGAGCGAGCTCGAGCAACGCCTCAGGCAGCAGCTCGAGCCGATCCTCGAGCTGCCCGATCCGCGGGAGCGATTGAGTGCGTACCACGACATGCCGTACGCGCTGTTTCGGTACGATCCCGAGGAGGAGTTCGAGCTGCGTAAGCAGGTCACGCTGCTCGAGACTCGATTGAGGCAGAGGGGCAAGCGCGTCGAGCGAATCTCGCTCGCCGAGTGCCTCGACGAAGCGATGCGGTCGCAGCGGCCGCTCGAAGAGTGGTTCGAGGCCGAGCGTGAGCAGGGGGTCGACAGCGTGGTCGAGACCGTTCACTCGGTGCTGTCGGACTACGCGCCGCTCGTGAATCTCGTGGCAGCGCGCATGCCGGCGGATCCCGACCCCTTGCGTGACCTCGTCTTCATCGTCCGGACCGGCGCGCTGTTCCCCGTCTACCGGACGTTCTCGCTCCTCGAGCAGCTGAAGGGCCGCGTGCTCGTGCCGACAGTGCTCTTCTACCCCGGCGACCTCGACGGCGCCGCGGGCCTTCGCTTCATGGGCGTGCTCGACGCCGAGCACAACTACCGCCCGAAGATCTTCTGACGGGACACCACGATGACGACGCCGCAACCCATCAAGACGCTCTTCGCGAACGACATCCATCGGCGCATCGAGGAGGTCATCAAGGTCGATCAGACCGACGACGAAATTATCCGCGACGAGATCAACGAGTACGTCGTCACGGACGCGATCCGTGCGCACTACACCGGCGTCCTCGACGCCTACCGCGAGACTCCGAACAAGCCGCACGAGGGGATAGCGATCTGGGTGTCGGGCTTCTTCGGATCCGGCAAGTCGAGCTTCGCGAAGATGCTCGGCATGGCGATCGCCAACCGGCCCATCGCCGGCGAGCCCGCCGCCGAGCGGTTCGCCCAGCGCTCGGGCGACAAGAAGCTGTCGGTGCTGTTGAACGCGATCACCGAGCAGATCCCGACGCACGCAGTGATCTTCGACGTGTCGACCGACCGCGGCATCCGCAGCGGGAACCAGACGCTCACCGAGATCATGTACGGGCTCTTCCTGCAGAGCCTCGGCTACGCGAAGGAGCTCGATCTGTCGGAGCTCGAGATCGCGCTCGAGGAGAAGGGCGAGCTCCCGCGGTTCGAGGCCGAGTACAAGCGCCTTTTCAAGAAGGAGTGGTCAACCGAGAAGGGCAAGGTGGCGTTCGCGTTGAGCGAGGCCAGCCGCGTGTTGCACAGCCTCGATCCGGACACGTACCCGATGGCCGACTCTTGGGTGAAGGCCGCGAAGAACAAGGCCGACATCACCCCCGGCAAGCTTGCGGAGCGCGCGGGGGAGCTGATGCGGCGACGGAAGCCCGGGCGCTCGCTCATGTTCGTCGTCGACGAGGTCGGGCAATTCGTCGCGCGCGACGTGCAGAAGATGCTCGATCTCCAGGCGATCGTGCAGAGCATGGGCGTGAAGGGCCGCGGCAAGCACTGGGTCGTCGTCACTTCGCAGGAGAAGCTCGGCGAGCTCGTGAGCGGTCTCGACGACAAGAAGATCGAGCTGGCGCGTCTGATGGACCGCTTCCCGCTCCAGGTCCACCTCGAGCCGTCCGACATCTCCGAGGTCACGAGCCGGCGCGTGCTCTCGAAGAACGCAGCGGCCGAGGCGGCCCTTGGATCGTTGTTCGATCAACATCGTGGGCGGCTCACGGAGCACACGCGTCTCAGCGCCGAGATCAAGCTGCCCGAGCTGACACGCGATGGGTTCGTCGCGCTGTACCCGCTGCTCCCGTATCAGATCGATCTCATCATCAACGTCGTGTCGGGCCTGCGCACGCAGGGCGGCGCGAGTAAGCACGTCGGCGGCGCGAACCGGACGATCATCAAGCTCGCGCAGCAGCTGCTGATCAACCCCTCGGTCAACCTCGCCGACGCTGGCGTCGGCGCGCTCGTTCGGCTCGATCAGGTCTACGACCTCGTCGAAGGTAACATCGGCTCCGAGGTGCGCGCGAAGATCGCAGCGATCGCCAAGGAGCTGTCGCATCCGTTGGCGCAGCCGGTCGCGAAGGTGATCTGCCTTCTCCAGTACGTGAAGAGTGTGCATCGCACGGCCGAGAACGTCGCGGCGGCGCTGCACCCGGCGGTCTCCGCGGACTCGCAGCTCGCAGCCGTGAAGGAGGCGTTGCGTGAGCTCGAAGCGACGCACAAAGTTCGCCGCGGCGAGGACGGCTACCGCATCCCAACGCCTGCCGAAGACGACTGGGAGAACCTGCGAAACGCGATCAGCGCGAAGCCGGGCGATGCGCACCGGCTCTACTCCGAGGTGCTCACGGGGTTCTTCCAACCGCAACCGTCCTACACGCTCTTCGAGACGAAGCCGTTCCGTGCGGGGCTCGCGATCCACGGGCGCGACATCGAGCGCGGCGACATCATGTTCCAGGCCCACTTCGCCGACGAGGGGAAGGAGTTCGACGCGCTCGCGGCGGAATTGCGCGCTCGGAGCCAGGTCGAGCGCAAACACGTTTTCTGGGCGATCGCGTTGACCGACGCGATCGAGCGCGAGATCGACGAAGTCTTCCGCTCGAAGGAGATGCTTACGAAGAAGGAGCGCGAGACAAAGGGCGAGGACACGTCGGCGTTGATCAGTGAGGAGCGCAATCGGCTCCGTCGTCACGGCGAAGAGCTTCGCCGTCTACTCCGTATCGGCGCTCTCTCGGGGCGAATCTACTTCCGCGGAAACGATCGCAGCCCCGGCGAGAAGACGTTGGAGGTCGGCAAGGCGGCGTCCGAGGTGCTCGGTCAGGTGCTGCCAGAGGTCTTCGACCGGTTCAAGGAGGCCGCCGCGAAGGCGACGGAGGTGAAAAAGGGAACGGATGCGCTCTTCACCGCGGACAATCTGCAGGGGCTTCCCGCGGTGTTCCACGCGCTCGGCCTCCTCCGCGACGAGAAGGGGAAGGCCGTCTTCCGCTCCGACACTGGGCCGCTGAAGGAGGTGCTCGATCGCATCGAGGAGCGCGCGAACTACGGCGACACGGCCAGCGGCCGGTATCTCTCAGACGAGCTCGCGAAGGAGCCGTTCGGGTGGGAGTTCGAGGTCGTGCGACTTCTCACGTTGTCGCTGCTCCGCGCGGGGAAGATCGAGGCCACGAGCAAGGGGCAGACGATCGACGCGGTCACGGGCGTCGAGGCGCGCGAGACGTTCTCGAACAACAACCTGTTCCGGCAGGCCTCGTTCCGGCCGAAGAAGGGCATCGAGTTCGAGGAGCTGATCAAGGCGTCGGAGGCCTTCCGCGACACGTTTGGCAGCGAGGTGCGCGAGCTGAACCTCGCGTCGATCGTCTTCGAGCTGCGACGAGAGATCGCGCGGAACGAGGACAGCGTGGCGTCCGCGCTCGGCCTGCTGACGGCGCATCGGCTTCCGGGAGGCGCCTTGCTCGAGAACGCGATCGGCCAAATGAAGGCGATCTTGCGTGGCTCGGAGGACAACGCGATCGCGACGTTCAACGCGAGCCATCGCGCGATCAAGGACGCGATCAAGCGAGCCGTCGAGCTCGAGCAGGTGCTGAATGAGGTCCGCTTGCGAGACCTCGATCGCGCGCGCACTGCGCTCTCGGTGTTCTGGTCGTTCCTGCGCGAGGAGCCGGACGTCGGCGACGATCTCCGTGCCCGGGCTGCCGCGCTCGACGATCTGCTCGCGCGGGAGACGTTCTTCCGGGAGCTCGCGGCTATCGACCAGCACGCGAAGGCGATGCGCAGCGAATACGAGCGTCGCTACGAAGAGGCGCAGGACGCCCGCGTCGCCGCGTACACGAAGGCGTTCGACAAGCTGGTGAAGACGCCGGGCTGGGCGGAGATCGACGAGGACCAGCAGCGCCGCCTCGCGGCTCCGTTCACCCGCGGCATGAAACGCGACGCCGACCTCCCGATTCCCCAGCTGCGCGCCGATCGCGACGCGTGCGAGGGGCGACTTCGCAGCGCGATCGCCGAGCTGCGCCGCATCATAGATGGCGAGCGGATCGTCACGGTGAACGTCGGCACCTTTTTCGCCGGCGGGATCGAGACCGAGGAGCAGCTCGACGCTGCGCTCGACGGCATCCGCGAGGAGTGCGCGCGCCTGATCGGCACGGGCAAGAAGGTCATCGTGCAATGACGAACGCGGGCGGGACGCGCTGATGGATCGGGAGACGCGCACGGCGATCGAGAGCGCGACGCAGAGCGCGCGCACGCTCCTGCAGGACGACTTCCGCGCGCAGCTGAAGGCCGACCTCGATATCGGCGTCGATGGGGCGATCCCGGCCAAGGGTGGCGGCCACCTCAAGCCGAAGCATGCGCTCCAGCGCGAGCGCATCGTCGCGGCGATCGAGCACAAGCGCGCGACCGGCATGACGACCACGGCTGCGATCGATGACTACATCCGCGACGCAGCGTTCACGACCTTGAATCGCTTCGTCGCGCTGAAGATGCTCGAAGCCCGCGAGCTCGTGCAGCAGTGCATCACCAAGGGCGAGCAGTCGATCGGCTACCAGGAGTTCTACGGTCTCGCGCCCGGTCTGCCGCTCTTGCCGAAGAGCGAGGGCTACAGGCTCTACATCGAGTGCCTCTTCGACGAGCTGTCGACCGAGGTGAAGGTGCTGTTCGATCGCCGCGATCCATCGTCGGTCCTCTGGCCCGGCCGGACGACGTTCGAGAAGCTGCTCGGGCACCTCAACGCCCCCGAACTCGCGGCGGTGTGGGGCGAGGACGAGACGATCGGCTGGGTGTACCAGTTCTTCAATGACGGTGAAGAGCGCAAGAAGATGCGCGACCCAAAGCAGGGTGGGTCGCAGGCGCCGCGCAACAGCCGCGAGCTGGCGATCCGCAACCAGTTCTTCACGCCCCGCTACGTTGTGGAGTTCCTCACCGACAACACGCTCGGCCGGATCTGGTACGAGATGCGCGCGACGGAAACGGCGCTTGCCGACCGCTGCGCGTACCTCGTGCGGAAGCCCGGCGAGACGTTTGCTCCGCGCGCGAAGAAGGATCCCCGCGACATTCGCGTGCTCGATCCCGCATGCGGCAGCGGCCACTTCCTGCTCTACGCATTCGATCTCCTCCTCGCGATCTACGAGGAGGCGCACGCGGATCCGGACAGCCCGAGGAGCGAAGCCACCGGCCGCACGCTCGCGGAGGAATATCCGACGATCGATGCACTTCGCCGGGCGATACCCGGTCTCATCCTCGCCCACAATCTCCACGGCGTGGACATCGACGCGCGCTGCGCGCAGATCGCGCAGCTCGCGCTGTGGATGCGCGCCCAGCGGGCGTACCGCGACTTCGGTGTCGGACGCGGGGACCGTCCGCAGATTCGGCGGTCGAACATCGTGGTGGCGGAGCCGCTCGTTGCGGACGAGCAGCTCGCGAAGGAGTTCGTCGCGCGGCTCGGCGATCCGGAGGTGGCTCGCGTGTTCATGGGGCTCGTCGAAGGTTTGAAGCTCGCCGGCGATCTCGGCCTGCTTCTTCGCGTAGAGAAACTCGTCGCGTCCTCGCCGCAACGCGGGCAGACCGGGAGTCTGTTTGCTCCTCCAGAGGAACGCATCCGGGCGGCGCTGGCTCGCTTCGTCGTCGAGGAGGGGCAGCGCGCGAGCACGCGGCGGCGGCTGTTCGCCGAGGATGCCGGGCAAGGCATCGGACTGCTCGCGATCGCGGAGAAGAAGTTCGACGTGGTTCTCATGAACCCGCCTTTTGGCGATGGCAGCCTGCGCGCCAAGAAGGACTTCGAGAAGGCATATCCGCGGACGAAGAACGATGTCTTCGCAGCATTCGTCGAGCGCGGCATCGGGCTGCTCGCCACCCGGGGCCGCCTCGGTGCGATCACCTCGCGGACAGGATTCTTCCTCTCGAGCTTCCAGGCGTGGCGAGAAGAGATCTTGCTCACGCACGCGCCTCCTGCTGTTTTCGCCGACCTTGGAGCCGGCGTGCTTGACAGCGCGATGGTGGAAACCGCCGCGTACTGTCTGGAGGCGCGCTCATGACGGCCTTCTTCCGCGTCGTCGAGGCTCCCGTTGATGCCAAGGAGAACGCGTTGCGCGTGGCCATCCGTGATCACGCGTCCGCGTTCGATCTTACCGAAGAGGCATTGCGGGAGCTGCCCGGCAGCCCCTTTGCGTACTGGATCCCGCGCGAGGTACGCGTTCTCTACCGACGACTTAGTGCACTGGAGGGCGATGGGCGAACTGTCAAACATGGCGCCGCCACGCTCGATGATTGGCGCTTTCTTCGACTCTGGTACGAGTCGCCGACCGGCGGAGATTCATGGGTTCCTTTCGTAAAGGGTGGGCGCCAATCAAAGTTCTATAGTCCCTTCCCGTCACGCATCTTCTGGAAGAACGACGGCCGCGAGCTTCGTGCCTACGTTCAAGCGAAGGTCGGCAGCGCGAGCAGGACCATTCAGGCGACTGACTACTATTTCCGGCCCGGCATCACATGGCCGCTGCGAGGCGTTCGGTTCTCAGCCCAAGCCGTTCCGCGCGACTGCATCTTTAGCGTCGCCGGAAAGATGTGCTTTGCAGACAGTGATGAGGATCTTTGTTGGTTGCTGGCCATCGTCAATAGTGCAGCATTTGATGCTCTGCTGGTCGCGTTCGCCGGTAAGGTTGGTGGCGTTCAGTACGAGTCCGGGCTTGTCGGTCGGATCCCTATTCCCGATCTTGATCAGGAGACACGGGCGCGGTTCGCATCGTTGGCGCAGCGTGGGTGGCTGCTGAAGCGTGCTCTCGATAGCGCGAGTGAAACATCGCACGCTTTTCTGTTGCCGGCAGGCGTTAACGAGCGGCTGACCGGCCTTGATCGCTCTGCTGTTGAGTCGGAGCTCACCGCGATCTCGCGTGAGATCGACGATCGCACCTTCGCGAGCTACGGCATCGGCGTCGCCGAACGCAGTGCGCTCGAAAGGTGGTCGAGAATGGCGCCAGCTACTAGCGACGCGGAAGAATGTGATGAAGACGACGCTGACGACGGTAGTGGTGACAACAGTTTGCCCACGGCAGCCTCCGACGCGGTGATCTCATGGCTTGTCGGGGTGGCTTTTGGTCGTTTCGATCCTCGTCTTGCGAGCGGCGAGCGCCGGATCCCGCCGGCACCGGATCTGTTCGCCGCTCTGCCGGAACGCTCGCCAGCAATGTGGCCGGTGCGGGATCGGGAAGTCGGCATGCCGCCTGATATCCTCGTGGACGATGTTGGGCACACGAATGATATCGGTACCCACGTGGTGAACGCCGCCGTGAGGGCGAAGATAGGGGAAGTGCGCAGCGTTCAGTCTTGGCTTGCGCGGAACTTCTTCCCGCTGCACGTCAAGATGTACTCGAAGAGCCGTCGCAAAGCGCCGATCTACTGGCAGCTCGCGACGGCCTCGGCGAGCTACTCGGTCTGGCTCTACATTCACGCTTTCACGAACGATACACTCTTCCGCGTCCAGAACGACTACGTCGCGCTGAAGCTGGAGCTTGAGGAGCGACGACTCGAGACGCTCCGGCGCGAAGGAGCCAAGCGGAAGGAGGTCGCCGCGCAGGAGGTGTTCGTCGACGAAATCCGAACCTTCCTCGACGAGGTGAAGCGCGTCGCCCCTCTGTGGAGGCCGAACCTCGACGACGGCGTGATCATCAACTTCGCGCCGCTCTGGCGGCTCGTTCCGCAGCACAAGGCCTGGCAGAAGGAGCTGAAGGCCACGTGGGACGCGCTGTGCGAAGGGAAGTACGATTGGGCGCACCTCGCCATGCACCTCTGGCCCGAGCGCGTCGTTCCGAAGTGCGCCACCGATCGCAGCCTCGCGATCGCGCACGGACTCGAAGAGCTCTTCTGGATCGAGGGCGGCGACGGGAAATGGACGCCGCGGAAGACCCCGACGCGCACGCTCGACGAACTCGTGCGCGAACGCTCGTCGCCCGCGGTGCAGGCCGCACGCGAAAGTCTGCGGAACGCTCCGGCGCCGGGCGGTGGTGGCGGCAAACGATCGAAGAGAGGCGGCGGCGATGCTTGAGTCGCTCCACCTCGAGAATGTCGGGCCCGCGCGCGACGTGAAGATGGAGCTGGCTCCACGGCTCAACGTCATCACCGGCGACAACGGGCTCGGCAAGACGTTGCTCCTCGACTGCATGTGGTACGCGCTCACGCGAACGTGGCCGTTGACGTGGGGTGGCAAGGGCGTAATCCCCGAGAGGGAGCGTGCCCTGATTGAGTGGAGCGAGCGTCGCGGTGCCGACACCATCGGCGCCGTGTCGGAGTACGACTTCGGCGAATCGGTCTGGAAGAGAACGGAGAACGAGCCTTCCACCTCTACGGCGCGCAAGCAGAGTCGCGAGGAAGCGGGGCTCGTCGTGTATCTGCGAGTGGACGGCGGTATCTCCGTACACGATCCGCTTCGCGTCGGAGAGGATTTCCGGTTACCACACGCGCAACGAGGGTGGGGTCGGAGCAGCTCTTTCCAGTTTCGCGACGCGGAGATCTGGGACGGCCTCGAGCTGCGCGGCGAGAAGGCGAATCGCGTGTGCGAGGGTCTCGTCCGCGACGTCGTCCGTTGGGCAGTCGAGCCAGGCAGCAGCGAGTTCGACCGGCTCGCTGAGCTCGTGGAGCGACTCGCGGGAACCGAGGACTTCCGGCTGACGCGCAAGGTCGGACGCGTCTACATCGACGACGCGCGCGACTTTCCCTTTGTGGCTGGGCCCGCGGGAGAGCTGCCCGTCGCACATGCGCCGGCAGGCCTTCGCCGCATCCTCGGCCTCGCCTATCTCGTCGTGTGGGCGTGGCGGGAACACGGCGTTGCCGCCGCCCTCAAGAGGCGAGAACCGAGCACGTCGCTGCTACTGCTCGTCGATGAGGTCGAGAGCCACCTCCATCCGAAGTGGCAGCGCACGATCCTCCCGAGTTTGCTCCACGCGCTCGGCACGCACGCTCAGCTGCAGATCGTCGCCACGACACACTCGCCGATGGTCCTCGCCTCCATCGAGCCGACGTTCGACCGGGCCCGGGACGCGTGGTTCGATTTGGACGTCGACAGCAAGCACCGAACCGCGCTCCTCCGGCGACGGGAGTTCGTTCGTCACGGCGACGTGTCCAACTGGCTCACCAGCGATGCGTTCGATCTCGGCGCCCCGCGCTCGCTCGAGGCCGAGCGCGCGATCGGGAAGGCGCACGCGATCCTTCGCGCGGAGAGGCCGAGGAAGGACGCGATCCTCGCCGTCGACCGTGAGCTCCGCGCCGCCGGGCTGCCCGACATCGATCCGTTCTGGGTGCGCTGGGGGCACTTCGTCGAGAGCAAGACCTCGAACGGGAAGCCGAAAAGAAAAGCGAAGCGATGATCCCCGTCTCGCTCGCGAAGGAACCGCCGGGCTTCGACGCAAGGGTTCGGCAGAAGGGGCTGTCGGCGATCGACGAGCTGGTGGGACGCGCGCCTCGCGTGCGCCGCGGCGGACCGCGCCGCCCAAAGGTCGCGGATCGCGAGCAGGACATTCCCGCGGACAAGTTCCCGCCGTTCTGGCGTGATGCGCTCGACGAGATGCTCGCGGCCTACCATCGGCGCTGCGCGTACCTCGCGATGTACATCGAGCACGCGACGGGAAGTCCCACCGTCGATCACGTACTGCCGAAGTCGCGCGTGTGGAACCAAGTCTACGAGTGGGCGAACTATCGGCTGTGCGCCGCGGTGGTTAACGCGAAGAAGAACGATCTGATGACGTTGGTCGATCCGTTCGCGTGCAAGAACGGATGGTTCGAGCTCGAGCTCGTCGCGTTCCAGGTTCTGCGCGGTTCGGGCGCGCCGAAGCATGCCGCCTCGCGCATCGACGCGACGCTGCCGCTGCTGAACATGCACGATTGCTGCGCGCAGCGTGAGGAGTACGTGCGCTGCTACGAAGACGGCGAGATCGATCTCAGGTACCTGACGCGCCGCGCGCCGTTTATCGCGTCCGAGCTGCGCCGCCAAGGGCGACTCGTGCGAGGAGATGTCTGATGCATCCGCTTCACGACTATGTTGCGACGAAGCTTGCGGAGCAGATCAAATCGGACCGTGTCGTCGTCTGGTACGACGAGCGGCGCGAGTTCCAGCCGTTCGTTGACGAGTTGCGCGGCGCTCCGCGTACTTCGAGCGAACCCGTCAAAGTGTCGGTCGGCGTGTTCGCCGTGTGGCTGGCCGAATACGCGGGATCGATGTTCGAGCTGCGTGCGGTGATCGAGCCGCACGTCTGCGGCGACACTCCGGAGTGCGCGCTCCTCTACCTGCCCGGCTGCGCGCACGATCGGCACGGGTCGGTCTTGATGGAGCTCGAGAAGGGCGGCACCACGTGGCAGCGGCAGCTCAAACAGCTCGCGAAGCAGGTCTTGCTCAAGAGGTACACGCTCGGCGACGTGGACGAGATGCTGCCGTTCGACCGTAAGGTCAGCTACGCGGACATCGCGCGCGCTGCATCCGGCTCGTCGGGCTCGTCGCCGCCCTCCATCCTGAAGAACATCTTCCACGACGTCGTGGGCAACGACGCCATCCTCGCGACGTGGCTGTCGAGCGACGCGCGCGACGAGGACATCGCGAGCAAGGAGGCCACGGGTGAGCTGCGCAAGCTGGTGCGAGCGCGCCTCGGCCTCGAGCTTGCCGACGGCGCGCCGGTCGCGAAGCTGCGCGCCGCGACGCTTCGATTCGTCCTCGGCGGCGAGTTCCGCCTCGACCTGTCGTGCACGCCGCCGTCGTCGCTCGATGGCGTGCCGAAGCCACCCACGAAGGATCACGAGAGCGCCGTGCGCGACCTCGCGCGAAAGCTACGTACGAGCTTCTCTGCCGCATACGAGGACCTCGCCAATCGCGTAGAGCAGGAGCTTGGCCTCGCGCATGCCAAGCTGTCGCCGGAGTCTCTGGGATCGATCGATACCTTCCGCTTCGAGGAGGTGGCGCTGCTTCGTCACGCGGGCGATCTGATCACGCAGGCCAAGTTCGACGAAGCGCTCGCGGTCGTCGCCGCGCGTGAACAGAGCTTCTGGCTCGATCGGGACGTCGCTCGAAAAGCGCAGTGGGAGGCCGCGCGGCGCATGGCAGAGCTCGGGCGGGTTGCGGTCAACGTGCGCGCAGAGGCACGCAAGATGACCGGCGACGCATCGGCCTGGATCGCTGCCTACACATCGCCGGACAGCGGCTGGTACCGCCTCGATCAGGCGCAGCGCCGGCTCGAGGCGTGGAGAGCGAACCTCGACGACGATCCCGCCGAGCACCCGCTGGCAGTCGCGCGCCGCGCCTACGAGGACGCGTGCAACACCATGGCCGAGGGATTCACCCGCGCGCTGATGAAGGCGGGATGGAGCATCCACGACGCGCTCCATCAAACGCGGATCTTCAGCGAGGTCGTCTCGTCGACGCCGAAGCCGGTCGCGTACTTCCTCGTCGACGCGATGCGGTACGAGATGGGCGTCGAGCTCGCCGAGGGCCTGCCGAAGACGTCAGAGGTCGCCGTACGTCACGCCGTCGGCGCACTTCCGAGCATCACGCCGATCGGCATGGCGGCGTTGCTGCCCGGTGCGTCCGCGAGCTTCTCGGTCGCGGAGGAAGACGGCGAGCTCGGCGCGCGCATCGAAGACACGTTCCTCCCGGGGTTGCCGCAACGGAAGAAGCACGCTGCGGCCCGCATCCCGGGGCTCGTGGACCTCACGCTCAACGAGCTCTTGAGCGACTCCCCGTCGAAGCTCACGCGCAAGGTCGACGGTGCGCAAGTAATCATCGTCCGGTCGCAGGAGATCGACCACGCCGGCGAGAAGGGGTTCAGCTTCTCCGCGCGCCAAGTGATGGACACGATCATCGGGAACCTCGCGCGCGCGCTGCGGCGGCTCGCCGCGGCCGGCGTCGAAAACGCGGTCGTCACGGCTGATCACGGTCATCTCTTCTTCGCGGCCGATCGCGACGACTCGATGAAGATCGACTCTCCGGGCGGCAACAAGATCGATCCGCACCGCCGCTGCTGGATCGGCCGCGGCGGGAGCACACCGGCGGGATGCGTTCGCGTCGCGGCGAGCGGCCTCGGTTACGCGTCGGATCTGGAGTTCGTATTTCCAATCGGCAGCGGGGTGTTTCGCGCGGGTGGAGACCTGAAGTTCCATCACGGCGGGCCTTCCCTCCAGGAGATGGTCCTCCCCGTAATCGCGGTGCGCACCAAGCTGCGAGACTCGTCGCGTCCGTCGGCGGGCCCGATCACAGCGAGCGGGCTGCCGCCCGAGGTGACCAACCGAATCTTCAGCATAACGCTGTCGTTCGGCGGCAAGCAGATGATGCTCGGCGCCAACAGCATCCTCGTACGTCCGCTGCTCATGGCCGGCGGCAAGCAGGTCGGTGCCGTCGGCATGGCCGTCGACGCGGAGCTCGATCGCGCCACGGGTTGCGTCCGACTCGAGCCGAACAAGCCGGTGACCATCGCATTCATCCTGAACGACGAGAGCGCGGCCTCGATCCGCGTGGTCGTGCAGGATCCCACGACGGATGGTGAGCTCTATCGATCGCCGAACGACATCCCGGTCCGACTTGGAGTGTGAGCCATGAGCGAAGCAACCCCGACCCGCGACAGCCTCGACGACAAGGTCAACCGTCTCTTCGCCGGGAAGGTCGTCCGCAAGGATCTCGTCCGCAAGGTGAAGGTCGGCGCCAATGTGCCCGTCTTCGTGCTCGAGTTCCTCCTCGGGAAGTACTGCGCGTCGTCCGACGAGGTGTCGATCCAGATGGGGCTGCAGGTCGTGAACGACACGCTCGCCAACAACTACATTCGCTCCGACGAGTCGATGAAGGCGCAGGCGATCGTGAAGGACCGCGGCCGCCACACGTTCATCGACAAGGTGAAGGTGCGGCTCGTCGACTCCGACTACTGGGCGGAGGTCACGAACTTCGGCCACAAGAACGTGCACATCCCCGAGCACTACGTGCGCGAGTACGAGCGGCTCGTGATGGGCGGCGTGTGGGCGCAAGTGGACATGCGCTTCGAGTACGACGAGGAGTCGCGCGGGAAGAACCCGTTCTGGATCGACAAGCTCACGCCCATCCAGATCGCGACCTTCGACCTCGACGAGTACCGGCGCGTGCGCGCCGAGCTCAGGACCGACGAGTGGCTCGACCTGATCATGCGTAGCATGGGCTACGAGCCGACCGAGATGTCGCGCCGCCTCAAGCTCCTCTTCCTCGTCCGCCTGATCCCGCTCGCGGAGCGGAACTACAACCTCGTCGAGCTCGGGCCGCGCGGCACCGGCAAGAGCTATGTCGTGCAGGAGGTCTCACCGTACTCCGCGCTCCTGACCGGAGGCACCACCGTCGCGAACCTCTTCGGCCACATGAACGGCCGCCAGAAGGGGATGGTGCAAATCTGGGACGTCGTCGGCTTCGACGAGGTCGCCGACCTGCAGAAGATGCCGAAGGAGGTCATCACGACGATGAAAACCTACTGCGAGTCCGGCACATTCCAACGCGGGCAGGAGGCGGTCTCCGGCGACGGGAGCATCGCCATGTTCGGCAACACGAACCAGCCGATCGACGTGATGGTGCAGACCGGGCATCTGTTTGCGCCGATGCCGGACATCATCCGCGACGACATGGCGTTCATCGATCGCCTGCACTTCTACCTCCCGGGCTGGGAGATCCCGAAGATGCGGAACGACCTGTTCACGAACCACTACGGGTTCGTCGTCGACTACCTCGCGGAAGCTCTCCGCGAGATGCGAAGGCACAACTTCACCGAGATCATCGACCGCCACTTCTCGCTCGGCGCGCACCTGAACGCGCGCGACCGGAAGGCCGTGCGGAAGACCGTCTCGGGCCTGATGAAGATCCTCTTCCCGCACGGCGAGATCACGCGCGAAGAGCTGGGCGAGCTCCTCGAGCTCGCTCTCGAGGGCCGACGCCGCGTCAAAGAGCAGCTCAAGAAGATGGGCTCGTTCGAGTACTACCACACGTCGTTCAGCTACACGCTGCAGGAGACCGGCGAGGAGAAGTTCGTTGGCGTCCCGGAGCAGGGCGGTCGCGATCTGATCTCCACCGATCCGCTCGCTCCAGGGACCGTGTACAGCGCCGGCGTCACCTCCGACGGCACCGTCGGTCTGTATCGCGTCGAGGTCTCCGTCTCGAGCGGCACCGGTAAGCTCAAGCTTGCGGGCGGCGTCTCCGGCGCGATGAAGGAGTCCATCCAGCGCGCGTTCAGCTTCCTCCAGGCGAAGAAGACCGACCTCGGGGTCGCGCGCGACCTCGACGTCTCGGATGTCCACGTCGAGGTGATCGACCTCCTCGCGAACCGCGTCGAGGCGGAGCTCGGAGTCGCGTTCTTCGTCGCGAGCTACTCGGCGCTGCGCAAGGCGCCGGTGAGCCCCGCGCTGTTGATCCTCGGGGACATGAGCGTGCAGGGAAACATCAAGCCGCTGCGCTCACTGACGGAGCCGCTGCAGGTCGCGAAGGACAACGGCGCGAAGCGCGCGCTGATCCCGATCGAGAACAAGCGGAACTTCCTCGACGTCAGTGCGGACATCATGGAGCAGGTGGATCCGATCTTTTATGGGGATCCGAAGACGGCGGCGCTGAAGGTGCTCGGTGGGGGCTGAGGTCCGAGTCGCGTGCGCTTCTCGGCGCGCGCGTGGGCGTTTAACCGAGCCCAGACTGGAACAAATCGACCTCGTGCGGTACGGATCAACCTTCGAATGCCGCTCGAGCCGGCACGGGGGAGTTGGAGATGGCAGCGAAGAAGCGACGCCCGGACGAGGATGCATACACCGAGGAAGAGCGCGACCTGATCGAGCGCTACATCGCGCGCCTGCGGATGCCATCGCTGAAGGAGTTTCTCCGCGAGAGCGATCAGAAGGTCAGCGGGACGAAGGGAGTTCTCCTCGGTCGCATCGAAGCCGCTCTTGAGGCGGGCGACGTCACGTACACGCAGCTCGTGCAATTCCTCGACGAGGTCGAGCCGTGGCGAGCACAGCAAGTGTTCCTGTTCGGCGCGACGACGCAGAACGTGGCGCCCTTCCGCACTGCGGAGTCGCTGGGCGAGCATCTTCGAGCACATCATGCGTCTAAGCCCTTCCGTCAGCCGGTGCCTTTGGTTCTCCCCGACGAACTCACCGTCGCATCCATCCAACACGACGGAACGCGCCTGCGCGTCACGGCCATCGAGCGCCGCGAGGGCTGGATCCGCGATGAGTCGCTGGACCCGGAGGAGTCGGAGCGCACCGACGAGGACGAGGAAGTTCAGCTGCGTGCGTACGTCAAACGGGTGACACGCGGATTGATCGCCTTCGAGTGGAACGTCGTCGAAAACGTCGCGATGATGCAGATCTCGCGCCTGCCGTCGGGGGAGGACTACGAAGACGCTCGCGAGAGATTTACCAAGCTCGTTTCGCGCTGGCTCGACGTGCGGTCGTTCCCCTTGATCAATCTGCCGAAGGCCATCAAGACCCTCCACATGGCGGAAGAGGCGAAGAAGGCAGCGTCGCAGGCGCCCGCCCTGAAGTCGTACGGCGTCGAGTACGCGCGTCAGGGAGGAGGCCGCCTCGCTGGGCTGAGCGGATCGTCCGAGGACTCAGTCACCGACGACGCGGTCCTCACCGCAGCTCTCCAGCAGTTCCGGAACGTCAGCCAGGGCCGGCGCGGGAACTTCTACTGGGCCCTCGATCCGCTAGGCCAGGACTACGTAGGATCGACCGCTCACGTCATCGTCTTCGCCGCCACGCGCCGCATCACCTTCCCCACCGATAACCTCGACGAGGCGACGATCCGCCATGTACTTGCCGACATTCGAACGGCTAGCATCTGAGCACAAATCTCTCGCTGCGATCTTCGCGCTCGTCGACGCCACCGTCGCCGAGAGTGCGCAGGCGTTGCTCGAGCCGTACGCGTTGGCGAGTGAACTGGGAGAGCAGGAGAGCCGCGTCGAGTCGGCATTGGACGTTTCCGTCAGGGCCGGCGTCCTCCGTCGTCAGGACGGTCGCGTTTGCAGCGCGTGCGGGCAATGGCAACAGGGCAGCGCTGCCGGTGGCGACTGCACGCAATGCCAGGCTCCACTTCGATCCAGAAGGATCGAGGCTCGGTACAGACTCTCTGACTCGGGACGTGCGGAGCAACTTGCGGCGACAGGCGGCGTCGGCACGATCAGTTGGCTGCCGACGATTTTGGCGTACCGAGGAAAGGTTCGTGTTGCGATCGTCACGATCAAGCCGGAGGAAGAGGACGCGATCCTCCACAAGTTTCCGTCGCAGCACATCGTCCGGGGGCAGCGGCCCTACCAGCTCTCTCGAGCGACGACGGCGGCGCGGGAGACGATCCTCGTCGCCAGCGTCAGACTGACGAAGCAAGGAAATCTCGAGGCGCTTACGGTCGTCGGACAGCTGATCGACGACCTCGCTCCTACGTGCGTCCTGCTCGTCGGAATCGGCGGTGCTTCGCCGTTCGGCGACGCTGTCTTGGGCGACGTCGTGTTTGGAAACCACGTGCATGACCTGACGGTGGCTCTCGATAACGCCGACGGCAGCAAGGAATTCGCCGGCGAGGGCGGCCCGATGGCGGAGAGCCTCGTCGCGGCTGTGACGAGCCTGCGCCCGACGCTCCAGGCGAACGTCAAGGTCGATGGCGCGCCCGCCGTCGACGTGGACGCGCTCGAGTACACCACCGAAGACAACGCGCTGAACAAGAAGATTCGCGAACGCCTGATCGAGCGATTCGGAGGTGCTGCCGCTGGCACGAGGGTCCACGTCGGGCCGATCCTTTCGTCGGACGCGTTGATGAAGAATCCTCTGATCGCGAAACAGTGGTGCGAAACGCGACGTGATGCTCTCGGGATCGATATGGAATTCGCCGGCGCGTACAGGGCATCTCGGGCGGGCGGTCGCACGAGCTTGCTGCTCGCGATCCGTGCGATGAGTGACATCGTCGGGGTGAAGAAGGGCGAGGGCTGGGTCCGCCACGCGTGCGTGGTCGCAGCGGAGTACGCCTATGAATTCGTAAGGCGGTGGGACCCCTAATTTAGGTCTGCGGGGATGGGCTGGCCCTCGGCGTCGAGCAAGGCGCTTCCTCGCCCGTCGTCCTTGTATTCGCGCGCGCCCGTTACGAAGGTCAGGTGATCCTCCGCCGCCTTGGCGCCATAGCCAACCGCGACAACCATCGAGACTGGAAGCTCCTTGCGCTGCACTCGTGCGCGAATGACATGTTCATTCGTCGCGACGAAGAAGCGGCAGCGCGGGATATTAGTTAGTACGCCTGTGCCGCGTCCGAGGTGCGTGCCGTCCTGCTGCTTCAGGCTTCAGGTAGCGTTTACGTGCTTGCCCTTCGCGCAGACGATGACGAGCGTCGTTCTCGCGGCGAGCGACTCCATCGTAACCGTCCGGCCACTGACGTCGTGACGGCGTAGCCGTCCTGCGGGATCTTGCCGGGCGATGGCGCACGGTCACTGGTCTGAGGTCGAAGCCCGCGGAGTGCTCGAGGCGTGGCGTCGCAGCGGCCTGCCGCTGGAGCGGTTCGCGCGCCAGCGCGGGTTCATTCCGCAGCGGCTGCACTGGTGGAAGCGGAAGCTCGCGACGGCGAAGAGCACCGCGCACCGCGCCTCGCCGGCGTTGCTGCCGGTGCGGGTGACAGCGGAGCCGCGGCGAGGCGAGCCGGTCACCGTCCTGCTGCGCACCGGCCACGTGCTCAAGGTCGCTCACGGCTTCGATGAAGAGGCGTTCTCCCGCGTCGTCGCGCTGCTCGAGGGCACCTGATGCTCGGTCTGCCGCCGAGCGTGCGCATCCACTTCGCGACCGAGCTGACCGACATGCGCAACGGCATCGACGGCCTGCGCGCGATCGTCGAGACCACGCTGCGCCACGATCCGTACGAGGGCCATCTCTTCGTCTTCGTCGGCAAGTCGAAGGACAAGGTGAAGATCCTCTTCTGGGATCGCTCGGGGTTCGTCCTCTACCTGAAGCGTCTGGAGAAGGGGCGGTTCCAGCTCCCGGTCATCGATGCGCGAAGGAAGCACGTCGACATCGAGCCCGCGCAGCTCGCGATGCTGCTCGACGGGATCGACCTCAACGCCCGCCGCCTGCCACGATGGCAGCCGCCCATCGAAAAGGGGATCGACACGGATCGCCGAGTGTGATCAAAACTCATCGATGGTCGTGCCGCCCGTCGACCACGAATGCTCGCTGCAGAAGGTCGTAACCGACCTCGCCGATCGGCTCACGAAGCTCGAGCACGAGAACGCGCAGCTGAAGAAGACGCTGTTCGGCAAGCGCAGCGAGCGCAGCGAGCGCAGCAAGCTGCCACGTGTGAAGACCGGCGAGCCCGCGACGCCGGAGCAGGCGAACGCGACGCGACGCACGCGCGCCGATGCAAAAGCCAAAGCACCAACTGTGAGGGTCGAGCACAAAGTGCCCGACCACCTCCGCCGCTGCACCGCGTGCGGACGAACCGATCTCACGCCGATGGGGCCCGGCAAGAGCACCTTCGTGTGGGAGTTCCTGCCGTCGAAGTTCGTGCGCCACGAGCACGTTCAAGAGGTCCTTCGCTGTCGATGCGGCGGATGCGTGATCACCGCGCCCGGCGCGCCGAAGGTCGTCGAGAAGGGGCAGTACGGGGCGAGCTTCCTCGCGCACATCGCCGTGGCGAAGTGCGCTGACCATCTGCCGATCTATCGCCTCGAGAAGGAGCTCGCGCGCAAGGGCGTTCCGGTCGCGCGCTCCACGATGAACGAGCTTCTGCATCGCGCCTCGGCGCTCCTTGCGCCGATCTGGACGCGGCTCCTCGACGTGATCCGCGCGCGCGACATCGTGTTGGCCGACGAGACGCGACTGCGGATCCTGAAGGACGCGGGCGGAAAGCCGAAGACCGGCTTCGTCTGGACGTTCGGCGCCGCCGACACCAACGGCGGCTTCGACGTCGCGTACCACTTCGCCGAGAACCGCTCGGGCTCGACACCGAAGACGCTGCTCGAAGGCACGAAGGGCGTCCTGCTCGTCGACGGGTACAGCGGCTACAACGACGTCGAGAAGGTCTCCACTCGCCGCCGTGCCGCATGCCTCGCCCACGTGCGGCGCTACTTCTTCGAGTCGCTGAAGACCGCATCGATCGCGCAAGAGGCGCTCGACCTGATCACCGAGCTCTATCGCGTCGAGCACGACGCGAAGGAGCAGAAACTTTCGAAAGCCTCGCACTTGGAGCTGCGGAAGCAGCTCGCGGGGCCCATCCGCGAGCGCTGGAGGGAGTGGCTCGACGCGCAACGCTCGCGACATCCGCCGAAGAGCCCCCTCGGCGTCGCCATCCGCTACACCCTCGCCCAGTGGAACGAGCTCGGCGTCTTTCTCGACGACGCACGCGTCCCACTCGACAACAACGCGTCCGAGCGATCGCTCCGCAGGATCGCGCTCGGCCGCAAGAACTACCTCTTCGTCGGCGACGTCGCCTCCGGCAAGAGCCTCGCTGGGCTCTACTCGCTCGTCGCCACGTGCGAGTCGCGCGGGATCAACCCCTTCGACTACCTCGCGGATGTCCTCGCGCGCGTGCAGGATCACCCGGCGAGCGCCGTCGACGAGCTGCTGCCGGCGGCCTGGGCCGCGGCGAGCTGAGCGACGCGCGCCGTCGGTGTCACGACGGCCTTCGCCGGACGGTTACACTCCATCACAGGATCCGGGCAACTCTCCACGCACATGCGCGCACGCTAGCGTGCATCGCCGGGGCAGCTTCACTCCGTGGGATGCATCGGCCCCGAGCGGGCAGGGGCACAACTCATTAGTGCCGCCCCCTCGAACGGCGACCGCTGTCGCTCGTTCGTCCGCCCGAAGTAGTGCCGCTCGGTCGTCCGCTCGCTCGAATGCCCGAGCCGCAGCGCCACGATCGACAGCGGTACCCCTGCGTGCCTGCTCGCGACCGCGTACGCCGATCGCAACGCGTGCGTCTTCCTCGTGAACGGCCACGGCGCTCCCTCACGCGCGAGCCGCGCGCACGCGCGATCGAACGCCTCGCGGTACCCGCACACCGTCACGCGATACGCGCGCTTGATCGCGATGACCTCGCGTGCGAGCTCGAACGTGAGCTTGTCCACGCCATCGACGATCCGCCCCTCGTGGTTCTTCGTCTCGAACGCGCCGTCGACGGTCACGTGCACCTCCCCGAGATCCTCGCGCAGCCAGTGCGAGTCGAGCGCGATGACCTCGCCGCGACGCAGGCCGAGCCGGAACTGCAGCTCGGCGATCCGATGGAACGGGATCGCCCCGCGCCGCTTCGGTGTCATCGCGGCGAGGAGGCGTGCAATTAGCTCGGGGCTCGCGACGCCCTCCTGCCGCGTGCGGCGCGGAGCGCGCGCAGCCCTCGGCGCGTTGACATCGCGGGCCGCGGCCAGCGCGTCACCGGAGACAAATCCACGCCGCTTCGCGTACTCGACAAGACGACGCGCAGCGATGAGACGGAGGCGGAGCGTGTCGCGGCTCGCCCGAAGGCGCTCGCTCTCCAGCCAGCGCTCGATCAGGATCTCATCGAGCTGCCGGGTCGTCGTGCGCTGAATCGACGCGGCGAACCCAACGAGGCCGCCGCGCTTGCCGGTGAGGAGGGTGCGGTAGAGCGCGACGGTGCTCGTCGAGGGTTTGCGACCGGGGAGCTCGCCCGCAAGGAACTCATCGAGGAAGTCGGCGACGAGATCGCCGAGCGACACGGTCGCAATCGGCGCGGCGACGGGACGCACCCCGCCGAGCGACGCGTACACCTCGATGCGTCGCCGTTCGAGAATCTTCCCCGCCTCGCGCTCGTTGTCGGTCCCGGTCGCCTCGATGGCGGCCACGCCGGCCTCGCGCGAGAGCTTCCGACCCCACCGGATGCCGAGGAGCCCGGACCGGAGCCGGACCAGATCGACGTCCCCCCGCCGAGCCTTCCGCACGCGTTTGCTTGCGATTGCTTGCGGAGCCCGCCCCGAGTCTTCGTTCTGCCCTTGTTTTTCCGGTGTGCCGCGGTTCGAGCGCCTTACCTGGGGGTCAAGGTGTCGCCGATCAGCGGAATGCGCGGCGGTTTGACGAGTCGGAGCGATCACGTTCGAGCGCGCTCGGCGGCGACGACGCGGATCGATCGCCGGCTGCGGTCGCGATCACGGAGGGCCGC
>JALHOE010000130.1 GCA_022843175.1 Deltaproteobacteria bacterium | reverse complement strand
CAGGGTGACCACGTTGCTCAGGCAGCCAGCCGCTTGCGTCTAGTCAGCAGGCCTGCCAGGCGGGACGTCGGCGGCTTGCGGCCGCTTCATCCCATCTGGCGACCGGTCCTCTTATCCGAACGGCATTGCTTCTACTCGGGGAGCTCGACGTCGAGGCCCACGATCTTCATCAGGCGGAGCGCGTTGGACGACGTGACCACGCCCTCGCGGAGCTGGTAGTCGAAGGTCATCGTCTCCTTGCCGTCGACGGTCTCGACCTGCTCGCGGAAGTGCACGTTACGAACCTTGCCGGGGAGCTCTGCTTCGAGGGCGCCGAGGGCGAGGTCGTGGGTCGAGATCGCGCCGCACGCGCGGCGCGTGACGAGCTTGCGAACGATGCCGCGCGCGCCGAGGTGGCGCTCGCGGGAGTTGGTGCCGTGGAGGATCTCGTCGAGGAGGAAGAGGACCGGCCGGCCCGCGCGCAGGGGATCGGCGGCGTCGGCGGCGTCGGCCACCGCCTTGAGCCTCTTGAGCTCGGCGAGGAAGTGCGAGACGCCCTCGGACAGCGAGTCGCGCACGCGCATGCTCGTCCACACAGCGAAGGTGGTGGTGCGGAGCGAGGCCGCGCGGACCGGCGCGCCAGCGAGCGCGAGCACCACGTTCGTCCCGACGGCACGAAGGAGCGTGCTCTTGCCCGACATGTTCGAGCCGGTGACGAGGAGGACGAACCCGGCACCGTCGAGCGCGACGTCGTTGCGCACGACCTTGGCGAAGGAGATGAGCGGATGGCCGAGGCCCTTGGCGCCGAAGCTCACCTCGTCGTCCGTGACCTCGGGCCAGGCGTCGGAGGGCCGCTCGTAGGCGCGGGCCGCGAGCGCACCGAGCGCCTCGAAGCGATGAAGGGCTCGGAGGTGCGCCTCGAAGTACTTGCCGGCGCGCTCGCGCCAGCGCTCGAGCGCCAGCGCGCAGTTGAGGTCCCAGAGCAGCGCGGGACCGATGAACAGCTTGAAGACCTCGTTCCGCCGCGCTTCGACGAAGCTCACGATGCGGCCGAGGCGCGCGATCTCGAGCGAAGCGGGGCCGCGCGCGACGCCGGCGCGGAGCTCCTCGAGCGCGGGCGCGTCGAACCGTGCGGCCTCGATGACGCCGAACATCCGCGCAAACCGTGAGAGGCCACCGGAGTGCTCGGACGCGGCGACGATCGCCGGCGCGACCACGGCGCGGTAGCGCGCGCCGAAGAGGATCTGCACGACGAGCGTGCCGAGCCAGGTCGCGCGGGGGATCGGCAGCGCGCCCCCGAAGATGAGCAGCCCGAGCGTGATGGCGGGGAGCAACAGCGCGAGCAACCGCAGGCCCGGCGTCGCGCGCAGGCCGCTGCCGCTCTCGGCCCAGCGGAGGAGCGGCGCGAGCTCGGGCGGCTCCTCGGCGACGATCGCCCCCTCGACGGCGAGCGCCTCGCGCAGCTCGACCCGCGGCGCGAGATCCTTCGCGCACGCTTGTCGAAGGTTCACCTCGGCCGCGGCCGCCGGGGCGAGCAGCCATTCTGCGAGCACGGAACGGCCACCGAGCGTGCGGGTGGTGTCGATGGACTGGAGCAGTCCCCCACGACCGATGACGTCGAGGTCGTTGGCGTAGGGGTGGTCGTCGTCCACCGGGCGCTCACTCGGGAGCGGATCGCGCGCGAAGCGCCCCTCGAGGCGCGCGATGCCCTCCTCGGCCCAGGCGCGCGAGCCCTCGGCCCGGCGCTGTCGCTCGAGGAGCCGATCGTGGAGCACGAGGAGGACGAGGAAGGCCGCGAGCAGCAGGGCGGCCGCGACGTAACCGGCGCGACCGAGTGAGGCGAAGCGGGCGCCGAGCCCGAGCGCGACGGCCAACACGAAGGTGATGACACGCCCGAGAGAGACGGTCGCGGCGCGGGCTGCGAGCCGCTCGGCCTCGGCACCGGCCTCGGCGCGACGGCGCGCGTACCACTCCGCTGCGTCGGGAGACATTCGAGCGGACGTAACGCACAGATTGTTGCGCGACCAGCGTCGGGACAGGAGAATGGGGGCGGGCCTCTTGGTCCTTGGGAGAGAACGATGCGACGAACCAGGACCGACCGTGGTGCGGCTTTGCTGTTGGTGTGCGCGCTCGCGAGCGCCACGCTCGTGCACCCTGCGCTCGCGCAGGCGCCCTCGGCGAAGGAGCTCGAAGACGCACGCGCCTCTTTCAAGGATGGCCTGCAGCTCGAGAAGGACGGCAAGTACGAGGAGGCGCTCGAGAAGTTCGAGGCCACCGCCAAGGTGAAGACCACCGCGCAGGTGCGCTTTCACATCGGCCTGTGCAACGAGAAGCTCGGAAAGTACCGCGCGGCGATCGATGCCTACGAGGCCGCGGCCAAGCAGGCCGAGGCCGAGGGCAACGCGCCGGAGGTGCTCAAGGTCGCGCCGGAGCTCGCGACCAAGCTCAAAGAGAAGATGCCCAAGGTGACGATCCTCTTCGCCGAGGGCACCAAGGCCGACTCGCTGGCGATCGACGGCAAGCCGATCGAGCTCGCGAGCGCCAAGGACATCCCGCTCGACCCCGGCCCGCACGTCGTGATGGCCACCGCCGGCGAGGAGAATATCCGCGAGGAGTTCAAGGTCGCCGAGGGCGAGAGCAAGACGCTGACGCTGCGAGTCGGCGGCCCGGCCACGACGGCGACCGAGAAGCTCGCGTACGAGCACCCGGCGGAGACGCCCAAAGAGCAGCCCAAGGCGGTCGTCGCCGACAACAGCACGCAGATGACCGTCGGATGGATCCTCACCGGCGTGGGCGTCGCGGCGCTCGGCACCTCGCTCGCGTTCTACGGCCTGCGCGCCGGCAAGATGCGCGAGCTCGAGGGGGCGTGCGTCGACAACAAGTGCCCGCCCTCCGCGGGCGACGCGATCGACAGCGCGAAGACGTTCACCACCGTCGGTCACATCGCGCTCGGCGTTGGCGTCGCCTCGCTCGGCGCCGGGATCGTCCTCCTCGTCACGGGAAAGAAGAAGAGCGAGCCCGAGGCGTCGACGACGGCGCGCATCGTGCCGTGGTCGCCCGGCTCACAGCTCGGGCTCGGAATCGAAGGGGCCTTCTGAGATGCGCTCGACTTACCTTGCACTCGTCCTCTCGTTCGGCGCCGCGACGGTCGGCTGCGACGTCCCCTACGAGGTAGACCCCAACTTCGGCTCCGACTCCTCGATCGCCGAGACGAGCACCGACGCGCCGGCCGACACCGCCGTCGACACCGCGCCGCCCGGCGACGGCGCTTGTGCGAGCAACCTCGACTGCGCCGGCAAGCTCGACACGCCGCTGTGCAACCCGACCAACGGCAAGTGCGTGGCGTGCTTGACGAGCGATCGCTGCGCCAAGGGGCAGTACTGCAACAAGGACAACGAGTGCGTCCCCGGCTGCCGCGACGACGCCGACTGCACCTCGCCGCCGAAGGGCGACGCAGGAGTTGGCGACGCCAAGAGCGACAGCGCCGACGCCAACCTCAGCGTGCTCCGCTGCGACCTCGAGTCGCACATGTGCCGGGGCTGCAAGACCGACACGGAGTGCCCGGACGGCTACCTGTGCTCGGTCAGCGACAGCCTGTGCAAGCCCGGCTGCAACGCGACGAAGGCGTGCGCGACCGGCCGCGACTGCTGCGAGGGTCAGTGCTTCGACACCACGGCCACGTCGCTCCACTGCGGCGGCTGCGGCAAGGCGTGCGTCGCGCCGCCGCACACCGTCATGAAGTGCGATGCGAGCACTTGCAAGGTCGACACCTGCGAGGCGGGCTGGGCCAACTGCAACGGCATGGACGCCGACGGCTGCGAGACCGACATCTTCACCAAGTCCGAGACCTGCGGCGGCTGCGGCACTGCGTGCACGTTCCCCAACGGCGCGGGCCTCTGCGAGATGGGCAAGTGCAAGGTCACCACCTGCTCCACCGGCTTCGGTGACTGCGACAAGAACGCCGCCAACGGATGCGAGCAGCCGCTCAACACCAACGACCACTGCGGCGTGTGCGACACCAAGTGCGCGCCCACCAACGCGACCGGCACCTGCGCGACGGGCACCTGTCTCGTGAGCACCTGCAACAGCGGCTTCGGCGACTGCGATCTGGCGCCGGGCAACGGCTGCGAGGTCAACCTCAAGACCAACGCCACCCACTGCAACACCTGCGGCAACGTGTGCCCCTCCACCTCGGGCACGCCCGCCTGCGTCGCCGGCGCCTGCAAGTTCTCCACCTGCAGCGCGGGGCTCGGCGACTGCGACGGCAGCGGCGCATGCGCGACGCCGATCACCGGAGACATCAACAACTGCGGCGCGTGCGGGCGCACGTGCGCGGTGGCCAACGGCACGCCGGCCTGCGCCGGCACCACCTGCTCCGTCGCGAGCTGCGCCGCCGGCTTCAGCGACTGCAACAGCAGCTACGTCGACGGGTGCGAGCGCAGCCTCCGCACCGTCACCGACTGCGGCGCCTGCGGCGTCCCCTGCAGCCGCGCCAACGCGACGCCCACCTGCACGACCGGCAGCTGCTCCATCGGCGTGTGCAACGCCAACTTCGGCAACTGCGACATGATCGACAGCAACGGGTGCGAGGAGAACCTGCAGAACAACGCCGCCCACTGCGGCGCGTGCAACAAGGCCTGCACGGTCACCAACGGCACCGGCGCGTGCAGCGGCACAAGCTGCACGGTGGCGAGCTGCACGAGTGGGTACGCGAACTGCGACGGCGTGGCCGACGCGTGCGAGCGCAACCTCGCGGCGCCGTCGAACACCTGCCCGACGGCGCAGGCGATCAACGACAGCGGCGGCAGCCCGGACTTCTTCGGCTGCCGCACGACCGAGACCGGGAGCGTGACCACGACGAGCTCCAAGTTCTTCAAGGTCAGGCTCACCGATTGCGGCGGCGCGGGCTGTCGCGCCTCGGACCCGCTACGCGCCCGCTTCGTGCTCACCAACCCGACCGACGTCGACTACGATCTCTTCGTCTACGCGGCGAGCGCCTGCACGGCGCCGGTCGGCACCGGCGGCACCACCGTCGGCGTCGGCGGCACCGAGACGGTCACCTACTCGCATCCGAGCTGTCCGGCGACGCTCGATCTGTGGGTCGAGGTTCGATACAAGAGCGGCAGCGGCGCGAGCTGCGCGGCCGCATCGCTCGCGGTGACGAGCGCGTTCTGAGTCACGACGATGAGACTGCGGGGGTGGCGCGCCGGTTGCTGAAGCAACCAGCGTGACCAAGCTCGGAACCCTCGCTGCGCTCGCTTCGACCGGGGTGCTCGCAGCCGCGGCCTTCGTCCGCCCACCGGTCTCGCCCGCACCCACCGCGAAAGCCGCTCCGCTCGTGAAGGCGGCGTGGGCGGCGCCGGCCCCGGTGGTCACTGGAACCCCCGGGTTCACGGTCACTCAACCCTCCGCTGCCCGTTCGTTCCAGGTCGAGGAGATCGTCTTCGCGGCTTGGGGCACCGCGGTCGGCGAGCTCGGTCGGAGCCTGCCCAGGGAGGCGAACCCCGAGGGGCCGATGAGCTTCGCGATCGACGACGCGGGCCGCGTGCACGTGCTCGATCAGCTCAACGAGCGGATTTCGGTGTTCGACCCGGTCTCGGGCGCGCCCGCGCGAGCGATCCCGATAGGCAGCGACACGGCGCAGGATCTGGTCATCGATCCTGCCGGCGGATACGCCCTGCTCGATCGGCTCGTGACGCGCGACGTGAAGTTCGTCGACGGCAAAGGTGTCCTTCGCACGAGCGTGCCGCTCGTCGGACCGAACGTCCCCGAGAGCGGCGTCGTCACCGCGCTCTTCGCGGCGAAGGACGGGTTCTGGGTCGAGACCGACCACGAGAAGCTGGTGCGCATCGCCCTCCCCGACGGTTCGCCCGATCCGCTCCGCCCGACGCTCGACGGTCGCCGCTTCGGCGCCTCGCCATTGCTCCGCGCCGCGCGGGATCCGGCCGGCTACGCGGTGGTGAGCGCGGTCGGCTCCGGCGGCTTCCTCGCGCGCGTCCCGTTCACCGCGCCGGTGCTCGAGCTCACCGCCCTCGAGAGCGACGGCGTCACGACGTTCGTGGGCGCGCACATCGGCCGCGAGACTCGGGTCGCGCCCTTCCAGCTCTTCGACGAGAAGGTCGTCGTGGTCGCGCTCGACGGCGCGGGGGACGAGGTCGGTCGATTCGAGCTGCCGCCACCGCTCGGGCCGGAGGAGCAGTTCAAGACGATGGTGCTCTCGCCGAAGGGCGAGCTGCACCAACTCCACGTCGGCGCGACCGGCGCGAGCATCCGGAGGGCGCGATGAAGAAGCTCCTCGCGGGTGTGCTCCGTCTGATCCCCGTCGCCGTGCTCCTCGGGTCTGCCGCGGGCGACGCCGGCGCCGCCCCCGCGTCGATGACGCGCGACGCGATCATCAACCTCGGCAAGACGGTCGTCGGCTACTCGTACTGGTGGGGTCACGGCCGTTGGCGCACCGACGGCGCGCAGCACGGCAGCTGCAAGGGCTCGTGCCCGTCGTGCAGCCACAGCGGGAGCTACGGCGCCGACTGCTCGGGCTTCGTCGGCAAGGCGTGGCAGGTTCCCTCGGCGTCGCCGATCACCACCGACGCCCACCCGTACTCGACCTGGTCGTTCGCCGGCTCGAGCCCCTACTGGGACCCGGTCTCGCGCGGGAGCGTGAAGGCGGCGGACTCGTTCGTCTACAACACCGGCAGCGCCGGACACATCTGGCTCTACAAGAGCGGCGACGGGTGGGGCAGCTCGTACGCGTACGAGTGCAAGGGCTGCTCGTACGGCTGCGTGTACAACCTCCGCGGCACCAGCGGCTACGCCGCCCGCCGCCGGATCAACGTGCTCGACGCGCCGGACAAGGACGGCGACGGGGTCCCGGACAGCAAGGACAACTGCGACACCGTCGACAACGTGAAGCAGACCGACACCGACAAGGACGGCAAGGGCGACGCCTGCGACACCGACGACGACAACGACGGAATCCTCGACACCAAGGACAACTGCGATGTCGTGAAGAACGCCGATCAGAAGGACACCGACAAGGACGGCAAGGGCGACGCCTGCGACACCGACGACGACAACGATGGAATCCTCGACACCAAGGACAACTGCGATCTCGTCGCCAACAAGACGCAGGCCGACCTCGACAAGGACGGCAAGGGCGACGCCTGCGACACCGACATCGACGGCGACGGCATCCTCAACGAGAAGGACAACTGCAAGCTCGTCAAGAACGCAGACCAGAAGGACTCCGACGGCGACGGCAAGGGCGACGCCTGCGAGACCGACGACGACAGCGACGGCGTCCCCGATGCGACGGACAACTGCCCGAAGGTCAGCAACCCCGAGCAGGAAGACGCGGATGGCGACGGCAAGGGCGACGCCTGCGACGACGACGCCGACGCCGACGGCGTGGCGAGCGCGACCGACAACTGCCCGGCGGTGGCCAACCCCGACCAGAAGGACACCGACGGGGACGGCAAGGGCGACGCGTGCGACGACGACACCGACGGCGACGGCGTGCCGAACGAGACCGATCTGTGTCCGACGGTCGCCGATCCCGATCAGCTCGACGCCGACGACGACGGCAAGGGCGACGAGTGCGACGACGACGCGGACGGCGACGGCGTCCTCAACGAGAAGGACAACTGCCCGACGATCGCGAACGCGGACCAGGCGGACGCGAACAAGAATGGCGTCGGCGACGCGTGCGAGAACGCCGACAAGGGCGACGTCGACCCGGCGGCCGACGCTGCTATGGAGGGCTCCACCGGCGGCTGCTCCCACAGCTCCGCCGCGGCCTCGGGGCCCTGGCTCTTCGTGCTCGCTCTGGCCGCCGCAGCCTGCGCGCGTAGGCGATCGAATTTGAGGTCAGGCGCTCGCTGACGCGCGCGCCTATCTGGGCCGCGCCTATCCAGTCCGCGCCCAACGGGGCCGCGCCCAACGGGGCCGCGCGCAACTGGGCCGCGCCCAACCCGGGGCCGCGCCAGCAGGCGCGCGCGTCAGCGAGCGCCTAGCCCCACCCAAAAACAACCCGCCCCAAACAACCCCACCCCCAAACAACCCCACCTAGAACAACCCCCGCAGCGCCCCCACGCCGAGCGCATCCACCCGCCGCACCACCGCTGGGTCCATCTCCAGCGCCGCCGCGTGCTGCGCCTTCTTCCGCGCATCGATCACGATGGACCCCCGACACCCCCACCCCTTGTTCTCGACGAACGCATCCACCCCATCGATGTCGACGGCGGGGTTGCTCCGGGTGAAGGTGATCCACAAGAAGTTGTTGAGCGTGCGCGCGCAGAACTCGGCGTCGTCGCACAGGATCACCAGCGGGAACCCGGTGGCAAACGCGTCCTCGCGGCTCTCGACCGCGACGACCCCGGGCATCACCACCCGCCCGCGGTCGCAGGCGGTCGGGAGCTCGCGTCGCTTCGGCCCGACGGCGGCGATGACGACCTTCGACCCCTCGTTGAGCGCAGTGCCCGAGTAGTCGAGCGTGTCGATCGTGGTGTTGGTGTCGAAGTGGAGATCGCGCGCGGGCTCCATCCGCTCGAGCACGTGACGAAAGAACCCGGCGACGTCGTGGACGCCGGGCGGGTTGTCCTCCTCGGCGACGATGAACAGGTATTTCGCGAGCGACATCTGCCCCTGTCCGAGGATGGCGTGCGCCTGGGTGAGGAGCTCCATCGGGCGGCGGCGCGATTCATAAGGAGTGTATCTTTCGCTGCCGATCGCGAGGAGCAGCGGGTGCACGCCGGCCGCATCGACCGCGTGCACGGCGCGCACGCCCGGCAGCACGTCGGGGATGAGCGGCGCCGTGAGCTCGTGGATCAGCTCGCCGAAGGTGGTGTCCTCCTGCGGCGGACGGCCGACGGTGGTGAACGGCCAGATCGCCCCCTGCCGGTGGTGGACCGACTCGACCTGCAGCGAGGGGAAGTCGTGCCGCTTGGAGTAGTAGCCGAGGTGATCGCCGAACGGCCCCTCGGGCTTGTGCCCCCCGATCACGCCGCGGATGACGAAGTCGGCGTCGGCGTGCACGCCGGCGGAGGTCATGCGGACGGCGCGGTTGTTGAGCGCGCCGGCGAACGCGAGCTCGGGGAGCCCCTCGGGGAGCGGCATCACCGCCGCGACCGTCATCGCCGGCGGGCCGCCGACGAAGATCGAGACCCGCAGCGGCTCGCCGCGGCGAATCGCGGCCGCGTGGTGCACGCCGATGCCGCGGTGGATCTGGTAGTGGAGGCCGACCTCGTCGGCGGTGTAGTCGTTGCCCGAGAGCTGCACACGATACATGCCGAGGTTTCCGTGACGGACGCCGGGGCGGTCGGGATCCTCGGTGTAGACCTGCGGCAGCGTGATAAACGGCCCGCCGTCCTCGGGCCAGGAGACGAGCTTGGGCAGCGCGGCGACCGTGATGCGGTGGGCGAGCGACGGCGCGCTCCGCACCCTACGCGGCAGGAGGTGGGCCGCGGCGAACGGGAGACGGAGCGCGCGGCCGGGCTTCAGGAGCAGCTCGCGCGGATCGACGCGCGCGCTGACCAGCGCGCGGACGCCCTCGAGCGCGTCGCGAAAGACGAAGCGCGCGCGCTCGAGCGTTCCGAACAGATTGCCGAGCATGGGGAACGCGCAGCCGCGCGGGCGCGTGAACAGCAGCGCGGGGCCGGAGCGGGCGTAGACCCGGCGCTGGATCTCGCCCATCTCGAGGTAGGGATCGATCTCGACGTCGATGGTGCGGAGCATGCCGTGCCGCGCGAGATCTTCGACGCACGAAGCGAGGCTCGGGTAGCCCATGTCCGGCGGATGTAGTGCCTGCCCCGTCGTGCGGCTAGCCGGCTTCCGGGGCGGCCGCGCCGATGAGCGCGCGCTGGCCCTCGCCGACGCCGAACTGATCGCGCGCGGAGAGGCGGCGCGGGACGTCGCGCGGGTCGATGCGGCCCTCGAGGAGCGCGCGATAGGTGGCGATCACGCGGCGGGCCTCGGCGAGGTCCTCGCGAACGAAGTCGACGCGGAAACGCTGGACGCCGCGCTCGATCAGGGCCGGGACGAGGCGCGCCGCGCTCTGCGGGTCGGCGTTGAACACCGTGTTGCGACAGCCCGCGTCGACGATCACCGGGTGCGATTTGCCGAGGTGGTCGCGCACGTCGACCCGCTTGGACTCGCACGGACGGCCGCAGGTGCGGTAGTCGCGGCCCTCGCTGAGGAGGTGGGCGTAGATGCAGTGCTCGGTGTGGAAGGTGGGGATCCGATGGTGCACGACCACGGCGACGCGGCCGCGCGGCGTCTGGTCGAGCATCGCGAACAGCTGCTGGTCGTCGAGGTCGAACGAGGCCGTGACCTGGTGCAGCCCGCGCGCGAGGAGGTGGCGCGCGGTGACCGAGTTGGTCACGTTGAGCGAGAAGTCGCCGATGGGCGACGCGGTGGTGCCGGCGAAGCGCTCCAGCGCGCCCCAGTGACGAACGAGCACGCCGTCGGGCGCGAGGCGCGCGATGCGCTCGGTGATGCCCTCCTCGCCCGGCTTCTCGACGCGGAGCATGGCGACGGTGACGCGCAGGCCGGCGGCGCGCGCGCGCTCCGCGGCGCGAGACAAACCGACGAGCTCCATCCAGTCGAGCTCGACCTCGCGCACGCCCTCGGCGATCGCCGCGTCGAGCTGCTCGTCGGAGCGGCACAGCGGGATCAGCTCGACCGGCTCGGACAACGGCGCGACGTCGGCGAGCGCGAGGTGTGCGGCGTGCGTGACGTGCGGGCGGGCGAGCTGCGCTTCGAGCTCGAGGACCAGCGCGCGCCGGAGCGCCTTGAGCTCGGACACCGGGACGTGGAGGTCGCCCTCGAGCGCGAGCTCGAGCGAGGCGAGGTGAAACGGGGTGCCCCCGAGCGCGCCGAGCTTGTCCTCGACGAGCGCGCGATCGAGCCCGCGACCCGAGGCCGGAGCGAGCGCCGGACCCTCGACGCGGGCGCGCAGGCGGCGCGACTCGGCCTCGACCACGATCGGCGCTCCGGCGCGACCGGAGACCCGCAGCGTGAGCGGCAGGCGCCCTCGCGGAGCTTGCTCGACGAGCTTCTCGGTGGCGCGCGCGAGGCTCGGATCGCGCGTGATCCACACGCGATCGCCGACGCGCACGCGCGACAGATCCGGGCCGGGATCGCCGAAGCCGAGCACCGTGGCGGCGCCGGCCCGCGACACGCGGAAGATGGGACCGCCCGGCTCGTTCTTGTCCTCGGGGTGGCCGGCGTCGAACACCACGCCCATCCCGGCGCGCGGCTCGGGGGTCTCGATGCGCGGACCGCTCGCAGCCTGCGCGCTGCCCCCGAGGATCGGCAGCGACACCTTGGTGGCGCCGCGCGGCGCGGTGCGCCCCTGGCTCGCGAGCGCGCCCGTCCACGGGCGCTCGTCGGGGGCGACGTGGACCTCGTCGCGCGAGACCTTGGTGACGCGGCCGAGCAGCAGGCCCCGGTGCTTGGGGAAGCGTCCCTCGACGAGCGTCTGGTGGTCGGCGCCGACGAGGAAGCCGTCGCCGAAGCCGCGGGTGTACGAGAGGCTCATCGCGCGGAGATCTTCGTCGAGGTGCGACGGGTCGCCCTCGACCCAACGGCGGTAGCCGGCGGTCGCCGTCGCGACGTATTGCGGGCCCTTCTGCCGGCCCTCGATCTTGAGGCCGTGCACGCCGATGTCGACGAGCTCGGGCACCGCGCGGACGCCCGCGAGGTCCTTGGGGGACAACAGGTATTTTACGTCGCCGAGGTCTTGCACCTGGCCGTCGACGAGCAGCTCGTAGGGCATGCGGCACGACTGGGCGCACTGACCGCGATTGGCCGAGCGGCCGCCCCACGCCTCGCTGGTGAGGCACTGGCCCGACCACGACACGCAGAGCGCGCCGTGGACGAAGACCTCGAGCTCGAGATCGGTCTGCTCGGAGAGCGTGCGGATCTCCGCGACCGAGAGCTCGCGCGGCACGACGAAGCGCGTAGCGCCGAGCTCCTTGGCGAAGCGGGCGCCGCCGGCGCTCGACACGGTCATCTGTGTGGAGGCGTGGACCTCGAGCGTGGGCGCGATCGCTCGAGCGAGCAGCGCTACGGCTGGGTCCTGCACGATGATCGCGTCGGCTCCGGCCTCGGCGACGCCGCGGAGGATGCGGGCGACCTCGTCGAGCTCGGGCTCGAAGACGAGCGTATTGAGCGTGATGTAGGCCCGCGCGCCCGCCCGGTGGATCTCGGCGACCGTGCCCGCGAGCTCGGCCAGCGGGAAGTTCTTGGCGCGGGCGCGGGCGTTGAACCCGTCGTCGAGGCCGAAGTAGACCGCGTCGGCGCCGGCAGCGAGCGCGGCCGCGAGCGACGCGCGATCGCCGGCGGGGGCGAGGACCTCGGGACGACGCGACACTGCGGGGGTCTCGCACGAAACCCGGGCGCGGTCGAGGGAATGGACCGCGGAGCTCCGCGGTTTGGGCGGGGTGCGCGCCCGATTCTTCGCCCTCACCGCGGTCACCCTCTTCCTCGACCTCGCGACCAAGGTGTGGGCGCTCCGCACCCTCGAGGGCGGTCCCATCCTCCACGGGCGGCTCAATTTCGTCCTCGCGCACAACCCCCACGGCGCGATGGGCTTCCTTCGTCAGCTCCCGACCGACGCGCGGCGCGCCCTGCTGGTCGCCACCGGCCTGGCGGCGTCGGTGGTCATCGTGTTGATGGCCCGTCGCGCGTCGCCGATCGCCCGCGCCGGGCTGGGGCTGATCCTCGGCGGCGCCCTCGGCAACCTGATCGACCGCGCGCTCCGCGGGTCGGTCGTCGACTTCATCGACGTGATCTACGCCCCCGGACGCCACTGGCACACGTTCAACGTCGCCGACATCGCGGTTGTGGCGGGCGCCGCGCTCATCGTGCTGGGCACCCGGGCGGTTGATCGGGAGCAGGCGCGGGCGTAACACGGAGGGATGCGCAGGGCCCTTTTTGTCTTCGCTCTCGTTCTCGGTTGCGCCGGTGGCGACGAGGCGGTCAACGCCACCCCCACGTCGGAGACGGGCGACGAGGACACCTCGGCCGGCGGCGACACCGGCGTGGTCATCGCCGAGGACACCGGCACTGCGCCGTTCGAGATCGGCCCCGAGCCGGACACCGCGACCGACGACGTGATGTTCTCGGAGGGCGGCTTCTCCGACGCGAAGCCCGAGGTCTCGGGCGACGCGTGCATCGACGGCGGCGCGCCCAAGGGCGCTGGCCCGCTGCCGCACAAGTGCGCACCGCTCACGGCCAACGAGTGCGCGGGCGGCTCCGACCTCAACCCCGCGCTCCCCAACGGCCTCTACGGCAACGGGTTCGACGACGACTGCGACGGCCTCGTCGACGAGGGCTGCGCGTGCGACGCCGCGCACCCGCCGGGCACCACCAAGGACTGCTACCTCGTGCCGTCGAGCCAGGCCTCGTCAACGACGAAGGCCCCGGTCGGCTGGTGCACCGACAACTCGCGCGGGACGATGGCCTGCGTGCAGGTCGGCTCGGGCGAGTTCGTCGGCCGCGTGTGGGACGGCAAATGCGCGGGCGCGCAGCCGCCGTTCGCCGACGACGTGTGCGCCCCCGGCGACTTCGACTGCGACGGCCTCGCGTCGAACAGCAAGACCGAGAACTGCGACTGCGCGCCGCCGCCGGTCGTCACCTGCCCGACCGATCCGATCGTCGTCGCGCCCTACCCATACGCCGACGACCTCGAGAAGAAGAAGCCGAACCCGCTCGACCCGAAGCCCACCGAGCCGTTCATCATCGACGGCTGGAAGTGGGTCGGCGGCGGCGCGGCCGGCAGCACCACCAACTGGAAGTGGACGGTGACCGGCGGTGACTGCGACAACATCCTGCCGCACCCGACCTTCGCCATCTACAACGGCAAGAACACCACCACCGCCGCGCGCATCGGCGCCGAGTCGACCACGCTCGGACCGAGCAGCAAGCAGAAGGGCCTCGTCACCACCGCCGCCACCGCGCAGCACCAGATCTGGCCGGCCTTCTCGCTCTCGGGCGACTACGTCGTGCAGGGCGAGTTCGAGCTGTCGGGTAAGAAGTACTCGTGCACGCAGAAGGTCCGCGTGCGGTGGCCGGGCATCCGCGCCGAGATGTGCTGGGACACCAAGGGCGGCGCCGCCGGCACCGCGACCGACGTCGACCTCCACGTCTCGCGCCTGCAGGGCACCACCTGCGCGAACAAGCACGGGTGGTTCGACTCCTGCGGCAAGCCGCCGTCGAGCGACGACTGCTACTGGCGCTGCGACTCCGGCTGTCGCACGGGCAACGCCGCGTTCTGCACGAGCCGCGGCGTCGCGGCGCCGGCGCCCGGCTGGGGCTACCCGGTCAGCAGCGCCGACGCGTGCCACGGCTGGGGTTCGCTCCGCGAGGCCGCGCAGCCGTGCGACAACCCGCGTCTCGATCGCGACAACTTCGCCTGTGACACGACCGTCGCCGACATCCAGAACCCGAACTACTGCGGGCCCGAGAACATCAACGTCGACAACCCCGGCATCAACCACCAGTTCGCGGTCGGCGCGCACTACTACCGCGGCGCGCGCACGGCGTTCCCCACGCCGCCGGACGCCGTCGTGCACCCGCACGTGAACATCTATTGCAACGGAGAGCGCAAGCTGTCGCTCGGCTACGACCCGACGACGACGCCGGCGACGGACTACCCGCGGCTGACCAAGGCCTACAACGAGCCGCTCCTGCAAATGTATTACACGGGCGACTTCTGGGAGGTCGCGCGCGTGAAGTGGAACGGCCTCGTCACCGATCCCTGCGCGGTCGAGCCGGTGAAGAGCAAGGCGTTCAAGACCGACAAGGACGGCTCGCCCAACGCGTGCGTCGACACCAACGCGCAGAACAAGGCGGCGGCGAAGGCCGGCGATCTGTGGCTGTTCACGCCGGGCGGGGGGTATCCGCTCGGGCCGGCGACGGCTTCTGACGCGCTTTGTTGGCACTGAGGTTCAGGCGCTCGCTCACGCGCGCGCCTACCTGTGACGCGCGCGCGTCAGCGAGCGCCTCGACGCCAACGGCCGCGGTGTGCGCGCTCCCCTCCGGGGACTACACTCCCGCGCCATGGCCGCAGTGGAGACCAAGGCTCCGTTCAACACCTCGATCGGGGCACGACTCCGGGCGCTGCGGCTGGAGCGCAACCTCGCCCAGGCCGAGGTCGCCAAGAAGCTCGGCGTTTCGCCCGCGTATCTGAACCTCATCGAGAAGGGCCGCCGCGCCGCGCAGCTGCCGCTCGTATGGAAGGCGCTCGAGATCTTCGGCGTCGAGGTCGAGCCGTTCATGGCCTCGCTCGGCGAAACGCGAATCGACGAGGGGCTCGCCAAGCTCCTCGAGGAGCCGCTCCTGCGCTCGCTCGACGTCGACCAGCGCGACCTCGAGGCCATGAGCGCCGAGCCGAAGATCGCCTCCACCATCGCCACGCTGTTCAACCTCTACAAGAACACCCGGAGCAAGCTCGACGAGCTCATCGTGGCGATGCGACGCGACGAGGAGGCGCGCATGGAGAAGCGCGCGCTCGCCGTGTACACCGCCGACGAGGGCCTCCCCAACTTCGAGCACTCGCCGTTCGACGAGGTCACCGACTTCCTCGAGTCGCACAGCAACTGGTTCCCCGAGCTCGAGGAAGAGGCCGATCGCCTCCGCCAGGACAGCGGCCTCTTCGGGCGGCGCGTCGTCTCCGACGATCTCATCAAGATGCTGCAGACGCGCTTCGGCACCCGTGTCGAGCTCGTGGAGCCGACGCGCGAGGGAGCGTCCATCGTTCGCAAGCACGATCCGTCGGCGAACGTGCTCACGCTGTCGACGGTGCTCCTCGAGCAGCGGCTCAAGTTCCAGCTCGCGCACTCCGCCGGGCTGCGCGTGCTCGACGAGCGCGGCCTCGACCGACGGCTGCTCGCAGACCTTCGCCCGCGCCACGCCGAGACCCCGAAGATCCTCAAGATCCACCTCGCCAACTACTTCGCCGGCGCGCTGCTGCTCCCCTACGGGGACTTCTTCAAGGAGATCCAGCGCACCCGCTACGACGCCGAGCTGCTCGCGAACCTGTTCGAGTCGTCGTACGAGACGGTCGCCCATCGCATCTGCAACCTCTCCGATCCGCGTCGGCGCGGCGTGCCGTTTCACTTCCAGCGCGTCGACGTCGCCGGCAACGTGAGCAAGCGCTACTCGGCGACGGGCCTGAAGATCCCGCACGGGAGCGGCGGCTGCCCGAAGTGGGCGGTCCACATCGCGTTCCTCAACCCGTCGGTGATGACCAAGCAATACAGCGTCATGCCGGACGGGTCGTCGTACTTCTGCTTCGCCAAGGTCACGCCGGCGCCGGTGCAGGGCTCGCTCGTGCGCGGCACCGTGTACTCGATCGGCCTCGGGACCCACGCCGACAACGCCAAGCACCTGGTCTACGCCGACGAGGTCCCGTTCACCTCTCCGCAGGAGCTGCGCAAAATGGCGATCCCCACGGGTATCACCTGCCGCTTCTGCGAGCGCACCGACTGCAACCAGCGCGCCGCTCCATCCTACAAATTCCGCTACGCCGTCGACGAGTACACCAAGAAGGACAACTTCTTCTCGCCGCTCACCGGCCCCAAGGAATAGGGCCCCGCGACGCCGCACGCCGGCTAGCGCTGGCGCACCTTTTCATGCGATGCTCGGTCGCACCATGAGCACGATCGACGAGGCGAAGAAAGCGCTGACGACTCCGAAGATGGAGGCCTTGATCGAGGCGATGTACATCGCCGCCAACGCCGACGAGGACTTCGGCCCCAAGGAGCGCGAGCAGTTCGTCTCCAATGTCGTCGGCATCTGCAACGGCGCCATCAAGCCGGAGGAGGTCAAGGGCGTCCTCCTCAAGCTCAAGGGCAAATCCAAAGAGGGCCGCGACGTGCGCCTCAAGTCGATCGCCGGGCGGCTCCCGAGCAAGGCCGACAAAGAGCACGCCTTCGCGCTCGCCTGCAACATGGCCCTCGCCGACGGCGTCGTCCTCGACGAAGAGAAAGAGTTCTCCGACGAGCTCGCCAGGGCGCTCGGGATCGACGGCGGGCGCGCCACCGAGATCCTCGACGAGATCAAGTCGCTCGAGCCCGCCGAGGAGTGAGCGGCTCGGCATCGCCGCTCCTCGCGCGGCTGGTGGGGCACCCGATCGCGACCGACGTCGCGGTGGTCGGGCCCGACGGCGCAGCGGGTGGAGCCGGAACCTATGGGGCCATCGGCGCCCGCGCGCGGGCGCTCGCCGCGCAGCTCCGGGGCGTGCGCGCCACGCTCGACGGCGCGCGCGTCGCGTTTCTCGTGCCTCCCTCGCGCTCCTACGTCGACACCCTGGTCGGCGTGCTCTTGTCCGGCGGGTGTGCGGTCCCGCTCTCGCCGCTCCACGGCCCCCACGAGCTCGAGCACCTGATCGCCGACTCGTCGCCCGAGGCGATCGTGGTCGCACGCGAGCTCGCGCCCCGCGTCGAGGGACTCCGCGGCGCGCGCCCGCTCTTCTTCATCGACGATCCCCGCCCCACGGTCACCCTGCACGACGCGCGAGTGACCGCGGAGGCGCCGGCGATGATCCTCTACACCTCGGGCACCACCGGCAAACCGAAAGGGGTGGTGCTCTCGCACGGCGCCATCGCCGCCACGCTCGCGTCGCTCGAGGAAGCGTGGCAGTGGCGCCGGAGCGATCGGCTGCTGCACACGCTACCGCTCCACCATACGCACGGCGTCATCGTCGCGCTGCTCGGCGCGTTGTGGGCCGGCGCGTGCGCGCAGCTCCTGCCGTTCGAGGCCGCGCGGGTGTGGCAGCTGTTCGCCGACTCCACCGTCTTCATGGGCGTCCCCACGATGTACGTGAAGCTGATGGAGGCCTTCGAGGCTGCAGACGAGAGCACGCGCGCGCGCTGGTCTCTGGGCGCGAAGAAGCTTCGCCTCGCGACGAGCGGCTCGGCGGCCCTCTCGGCGCGCCTCCACCAGGCGTTCCGCGAGGCGACCGGCGTCACCATCCTCGAGCGCTACGGTATGACCGAGATCGGCATGGCGCTCTCGAATCCGTTCGAGGGCGAGCGGGTCCCGGGGAGCGTGGGGTTGGAGCTCCCCGGCGTGCACGTCGACCTCGTCGACGACGAGCTGCGCGTGCGCTCGCCGCAGATGTTCTCCGGGTATCACGGCGATCGCGCGGCCACCGAGGCCGCGTTCGACGAGCAGGGGCGCTTCCGCACCGGCGACGTCGGCGAACGCGACGAGCGCGGCTACGTGCGGCTGCTCGGCCGCGCGTCGAGCGACATCATCAAGAGCGGGGGTTACAAGCTCTCCGCGCTCGAGATCGAGGAGGTCCTCCGCGAGCACCCCGCGATCGTGGAAGTGGCGGTGATCGGCGTTCCCGACGAGACCTGGGGCGAGCGGGTGTGCGCGTGCGCCGTGGTGCGCGAGCCGCTCGAGCTCGAGGCGCTGCGCGTGTTCTGTAAAGAGCGGATGGCGAGCTACAAGGTCCCGCGCGAGCTGCGGGTCGTGGAATCGTTGCCGCGCAACGCGATGGGCAAGCTGCAGAAGAAGCTGCTGCACGGGCTGGACAGCCCGGCTCGCTGACGCTCGCGGCTCATGGGAGCTGACAACCCGGCTCGCTGACGCTCGCGGCTCCGGTTAGGATCGGCGCATGAGCCTCACGTTCTACGGCCGCATCTGAACGGGCTGTCGCCCGGTGCGGGAGTTTCTCGCACGAGAAGAGATCGAGCACGCCTACGTCGACGTCCGCAAGGGGCCGATCCCTCCGAAGCAGACCATCGCCATCGTGCGCAAGCACAAGCGCGCGATCGCGAAGATGGGTGGCAAGCTCCGCGAGATCGATCCGAAGACCGCGACCGACCAAGAGATCGAGAAGCTCTTCCTCGGCCGCGAGGGCACGATGCGCGCGCCGTGCATCTCCGACGGCAAGACCATCCTCGGCGGCTTCGACCAGGAGACGCTCGCCTCCATGTTGGGCTGATGCTAAGAGCCGCGGGATGCGTCGCCCGCTCCTTGTCGTAGCCATCACGGGCGTCGTCACCGCGCTCGCGATCGCTGCGTGCAGCGAGGGCGGCACCGGCGTCGGCACCGCGCCCCCGCCCCCCGGCCCCTGTCCGCAGACAGTCCCCGCCGAGGGCACGGCGTGCACCGCCCTTCAGATCTGCCCCTATCCGCCGTGCACCGGCGGCACCTGCGCCTCCACGCAGACCGTGGCCTACTGCCCCGGCCCCAACGGCACGTGGCAAATCAGCGTCGCGGGCGACGGCGGCGGCTTCGCCGACGCGATCGTCCCCGAGATCGCCGTCGACTCCGCGCTCGACGGCGGCGAGACCGCCGACGCCGAAGAAGTGAGCGAGGCGAGCGCCGACGCAGGCGCCCCGACCGACGCGTTCGACGCCGCCGACGCGCTCGACGCCGCCGACGCGCTCGACGCCGATTAGCGAGTCGCGCGTAGCGCGAGGGATTGCTTCGGTCCGGCATCGTCAAGACAAGGAACCGATTGCCGTTCGTCGTCCTCATCACCGGTGAGCCGGTCTTCCGCGGGCGCGTCGGAGGGCTCACGGTCCCGTTGCGCCTCGCCATCTCGGCGCAGCAGGGCGGAGCGAGCGCGATCCACCTCGCGCCGAGCGCGGAAGGGCTCGCGCCGGGGTTGGTCGATCCACGCCTCACGATCGCGGTGCGCGCCGAGCCGCCGCCCGCGGACGCGGTGGTCGTCGAAGTCGCTGCGCACGTCGTCGTCCACGAAGCGGCGTTCGGTGCGCTCGCCGAGGCGGTTTCCGATGGGCGCGCGCGCTCGCTCGGCATGGGCGACGCGCGCGTGGAGGCGCGCCCGAGCACGACCGACCGCGCGTCGCTCGGCCCCGCCGTCCCGCTGGTGTTCGCCGCGCCCTTCGCGTTCCCGCCGATGCGCGTCGCGAGCCTTCGCGAGGCCATTCGCGCCAACACCGCGCTCCTGCGGGCGTGTCGCAAGGCGCGCGACGGCTGGACCTCGACGTACCTGAATCGCCACATCTCGCTGAACGTGACCCGCGTGCTCCTGCACCTCGGCGTCCATCCGAATCACGTCACCGTCGGTAACCTCCTGCTCGGGCTCGCGAGCGGCGTCGTCGCGGCGCGCGGCGACGCCCACGGCTTCGTGTACGCGGCGGCGCTGCTGCAGGCGCAGAGCACCCTCGACGGCTGCGACGGCGAGCTCGCGCGCATGACGTTTCGCCAGTCGAAGCTCGGCGAGTGGCTCGATACGATCGGCGACGATCTCTCGAACTTCGTCTTCTTCGCGGGCGCGAGCTTCGGCATGCACCGCCTGACCGAGAACCGACTGTGGCTCGCGCTCGGCGCCGTGATCGTCGGGTGCGGAGGACTCGCGAGCGCGATCGAGTACCGCTACCTCGTTCGCATCGGCTCCGGCGATCTCCTCGCGTACCCGATCGCCGAGGGAGGCCGGTGGGGAGAGTCCTCGGCGCAGCGCACGCCGCTGGTGGGTCGCATCGCGAGCGCCGTCCAGCCGCTGTTCAAGCGTGACACGTTCATCCTGCTCACGTTCATCGCTGCCGCGGCCGGCATGACGGGCGGGATCCTCGTCACCGCCGCGCTCGGCTCGATCGCGGTCCTGATCGCGGTGCTACGAACCGAGAAGCGCCTCGCTACTTGACGACGACGTCGTAGCCCTTCTTCGTGCGCTTGAGGACGCGGTAGCCGTAGCCATCGGTGAGATCGACGCGGAGCGCGATCTCGTCGGTGCCGTCGGCGTCGACGTCGGCGCGAGTGAAGAACTGATAGCCGCAGGTGGCCTTCGTTTTGGCCTGCGGGCGGAAGGTCTCCTTCCACTTGCCGTCCTCGTTCTCGCTGAGGATGACCAGCGACGAGTGGTCGAGGCAATTGGACTTCTCGCCGGCCGGGCGCGTGGTGGAGGCAACGGCGACGAAGGCCTCGCCGTCGTTGAACACCGCGAGCTCGACCTTGGTGGGCGCGTCGCCCTTCTTGGGCGTGAGCGCCGCGACCGCTGCCGCCTTGGCCGCGGCGAGCTGGGCCGTAGAGGCGGCGGGCCGACCCTTGGCGGCCATGGCCGGGTTGGAGGGCGCGTCGACCAGGAGACAGCGCTTGGGCTTGAATCCGTTGGCGAAGCCGCCGACCCACGCGCCGTCGTCGCCGAGGTCGCTGACCTTCCATGACGCGAGCGCGCCGTCGCACAGCGCGGTGAAGGTCTTGCCGACCTCGCCCTTGACCGCCTTCTTCGCCTTCTTGCCCTTGGGCGTGTGCAGGCGCTCGGCGATGCCCTCGGTGACGACGCCGATCACCGGCAGCTTCTTGGCGGTCTTGGCCGCGTCGACCTCGCGCGTAGAGCAAAGAGCGAGGGAGCCAGCGACGACAGCGAGGAGCGGGCGGAACTTCGACAGCATGACGCCGGTCGCTAGGCCGATCCGCGCCGGGGGGCAAACCGCCTTGCTCGAACGCGGCTCCGACGGTACGGACAACGCCGTGAAGCTCGGTCCCGACCACACCCCGTTCGAAGCGCTCGGCGGCGAGGACAAGGTAAAGGCCCTCGTCGAGGACTTCTACGACGCGATGAGCGAGCACGAGCCCGCCCTCGCCCGGCTCCACCCCTGCGACGAACAGGGACGGGTCGACCGCGGCTCGCGCGACCGGTTCGCGTTGTTCCTCATCGGCTGGCTCGGCGGACCGCAGCACTACATCGAGCAACACGGCCACCCGCGCCTCCGCATGCGCCACGGCCGCGTGCCGGTCGACATCGCGATGCGCGACGCCTGGATGCGCGCCATGGTGCGTGCCCTCGACAAGCAGAAGGTCGAGGGCGAGCTGCGCCGCTTCCTCGAGGACAAGCTGGCCGACGTCGCCAACTTCCTTCGCAATCAGCCCGGGTGATTGTGTCACCGCGCTAAACAGTGACGGATTGAAAATATCAACGGACGACACGCCGCGCCCGGCGCAGGGTAGGACCCATGCGTAACCTCTTTCTTCTCTGCCTCCTCTCCATCGGCTGCTCGGCCGCCGAGACCGGACCGTCCACGACCACCGATGCCGCGACCGAAGCCGCGGAGCCTGCCGACACCGCGACCGAGACCGCGCCGGTCGCGGGCGCGACGTTCGACGAGGTCTACGCGAAGGTGCTCAGCACGTCGTGCGCGAGCGGCTACTGCCACGGCAACATGGCCGGCGGCTGGAGCGTGAAGCCCGACAAGGACGCGACGCACGCCGAGCTCGTTGGCCCGGGGTCTTCGCAGTGCAGCGGCCTCAAGCGCGTCGAGCCCGGCGAGCCCGAGAAGTCGGCGCTGTTCCTCAAGATCCGCGGCGGCTTCTCCGGCGTCTGCAAGGGCAACAAGATGCCCACCGGCGGCTCCGTCGACGCCGAGCAGCTCGAGCTCGTGCGGTCGTGGATCGCCGCGGGCGCCAAGCGCTGATCAGCCCCACACCCGCGACCACCGCTCCCACTCCACTCCGGGGAGCCGGGGCACGGACGACATCGGCCGGATGGCCGGCGCGTTGAAATCGCCCTGCGGCCACACCATCAGGCCCTCGTCGCAGACGTCGTAGGGTGCGCCGTCGAGCGAGCGCGCGATGTCCTCGCGGCGGAAGTCGATCGCCGCGAGCGCGTACAGCCCGTGCAGGGCCTCGTCGAGGATGGCGCGCTGCTCGGCGGAGAGCTGCGCCGCGAACCCCTCTTCGACCACGTGCGCGAGGAGGTAGCCGGACTGCTCCTCGAACGCGAGCACCAGCGGCGCGTCGCCGATGGCGATCACGACCCGGTTGCTCGCCGCGCGCACCCACGAGACCGACACGTGCCCCGACGTCCAGCGCGGCGAGCGTTCGAGCAGCGCCAGCACCTCGCGCTCCACAAAGCGCGCGATCGCCTCCTCGACGTGATGGAGGTCGGTCAGCGCGCGGGTGTGGGCTCGAATCGCGAGCGCGAGGAACGGCTCGCGTCGGGCGATCCGGCGCGCGCTGCGCCGGAGCGAGACGCGCACCTTGGGGATGGTGCCGGAGTGGAAGCCGGGGACGAGCAGCGCGGTCATCGTCTCGCCGTGACCGCCGATCCGCACCGGCTCCAGCGTCGCGGGGAGCGACGCGCGGTAGAGCCGATAGTTCTCCTTCAGCTCCCACGCGAGGAACCCGAACACGCCGGGCAGGAGAAACACCGTGGTGCCCGCGACGGTGTTGGCGATGAACCCACCGAGCGGCAGCAGCGGGCCGCGAATGGCGACCAGCAGCGTTGGCAGGAATGGCAGCAAGATCTTGTGCGAGACCGTGACCACCGGGAAGTGCTTGATCGGGTTCACCTGCGGCTCGATCAGGAGGTTGACGTAGAGCCGCGTCACGAACGCCACCACCTTCACCACCGCCGTGCCGAACCCCTTGAGCACGAGGCTGAATCGTCCCTCGCCGTCGCGAAACAAGAGCGCCTCGTCGATTCGATAGATCGCGCGCTCCATGCCGTCGACGAGCGCGCGCATCACGTCGAGGAGCAGCGCGAACAGGCCGGGCAGGATCCGCGTGCGCACGTTGCGGAAGGCGCGGCCGCACGCGTCGAGGACGACCTCTTCGAGCGCGACGAAGAGCGCCGAGCGGGTGACGAACCGAACGACCGCCTGCACGGGCGCGCTGCTCGCGATCCGAAGCACGAGCGGGCGCGTGAACAGCCACCGCGGAGCGGCGACGAACACGCCGTAGAGCACCGCGCCCACGCCGCGGAGGACCATGAGCGCGACCGCCCGCGCGCGACCGCTGTGCACGAGGAGGAAGCACAGGAGCGCCGCGACGAGGAGCGAGGGCCGGGTGACGAGGTGCACCGAGACGTGGGCCAGCTTCTTGGCGAGCGGCCCGACGATGTGTTGCACGCCCTCGAGCACGACGAACGCCGCGAGGGCCGGCAAGATGAGACCGGTGGAGATCAGCCGCGAGATCCGGGTGCCGAAGGCCAGCGCGCTGAGGCGCTGGAGGAAGCGAAGATAGATCTCGCCCCGTCGGTAGACGCCGTCGAGACGGAGCGACAGGGCGAGGTCGGCGCGGAGGAGCTCGTCGCGCCCGAGCAGCGTCTGCAGGCGGAGATCCTCGCACTTGAGCCGGCTCCGCGAGACCGCGTCGCGCAGATCGCCGAGCCCGATGACCCCGCGCGCCACGACCCGGTCGAGGAGCTCGTCGATCAGCTTCTCGCGCGCGGTCTCCTCGGCGGCGCCGCGCGGCACCAGTCCGACCTCGCCGAGGACGGCCGTGAGGTGGGGGCGGAGCGTTCTCCGCAGGTGTCGCTCGGCGTCGTCGGCCACCTTCTCGAGCGATGCACGGAGCGACTCGCGCTCGGGCCGCGGCAGGCCGGTGCGCGCGACCCGCTCGAGGGCCCGCCGCAGGCGACGCGCCACCCGGACCACGTTGGTCATGGGCAACGGCCGGACGACGGGACGACGGAAGCTCAACACGTCGACGATGCGCGTCTCGCGCTCGTGATCGATGGCGGCCCGCTGCAGGTCGAACAGCAGGCGTCCCTCGGTGGAGAGCGTCGGCACCGAGGCCGCGCGGGCGGCCGCTACGAGCGCGCGGAGATCGAGGTCGTGCTCGCTCCTCGCCGCGGCGAGAACCCTGCCGTTGAGCGCCTGGAGATCGGCGGCGGGATCGTCGTCGCCGTCGAGCACCGCGCGGACCACGTTGCCGCGGGCGCGGGCGCGTTCGCGGACCTCGGGGGTGCTCCGCCGCGAGCGCGGTGGGGCTACGGCGACCGGCCGGGTGGAGGGCGGC
>JALHOE010000129.1 GCA_022843175.1 Deltaproteobacteria bacterium | reverse complement strand
CCTCACAAAACCAGCCCTTCCACCTACGGGAGGGCCGGCGCCGGGCCGACGAGTCACGCCTCCGAGGATGGCGCGATGTAATTGTCGTCGGTGCGGAGGTGTAATCGTCGCTCAGCAGAAGCGGACATCCCCCCGCTCCGCTTCCATGTCGAGGCGGTGCGTCCCGCGTCCTGCAGGACGCGGCGTCAGCCGATACCCAAGGCATGTCGATAGCACCCATGCGCTCAAGCACTCCGCAATCGCACCGCGGAAGTCGTCGTCGTCGCGCCCGCGAAGCCTGGCGAGTAGGTCGACGTCGAGCAGCCCGCACGCGTCCGCACTGTCGAGGTACGTCTCCCACGCGGCGCGCCGCGCGCGAAGGACGCGAACCTTTCGATCGACTCCGGGATCGCTCGTCGCGGATCCGCGTGCCGTCAGCACTTCGCAGCGGTCGAACGCGGACATCTGCCGAAGGCGTTCGACCGTCGTGCTGTCAAACACTCGATCCATGGCTGCGCCCATGCCCCCACCGTAACGACGTCAAGGTCGTGTGTCAGCGCACGCGGATTCGCATGCGTGGCAAGAAGATCATGCAGCCGGTCCCGGTCGCGGAGAGTGAGTGCGGCTACTGGGATCCGGGCGACGGGTCATGCGTTGCTCGCCATCACGAAGTCGAGCGCGCTCCTTCCAGCGAGCTGAAAGATGGCGCGATCGAGTTCCGCGAGCGCGACGCCGACCTCGATGTACGGGTCGCGGAGCGCGCCCTCGCGGGCACTAGACCTCGAAGCAAAAGCCAACGACCCTGCACGCGAAGCATAGCTAAGGCATCGCTATCCCTCGACGTCGATGTCGGCCTCCTCCTCCGCGCTCAGGACGCCGAGCTTGGGTAGCAGCGCGAGGACCTCGGCGCGCTCAAGCTCCCGAGGCCGCTCCACGAGCCACGCCGTCGCATCGTCCTGCGAGGTGAACTCGGCGAGCCGCCGGTACCGCCCGAGCAGCTCCCACTCCGACGTTTGGCGTTCCCAAGCGGGATCGAGCCCGCCGACGTCGGCCTGGCCAAAGATCCGGTCGCGATCCGCGAACCACGAAGGCTTGGCCCAGACCCAGATGCCGAGCCACGCGTCGTTCGTACTGGGCTCGTGATACGCGCCAGCGCTCACCCCGGCGCGGTACGGTGTGTTGCCGTTGATCGTCGGCGCGCCGTGGGACAGCAGATACTTGCCGAGTGTGTCGCGGACCTTCTTCTCGGTCGTCGGCCAGTTCGAGCCCTTCCAGATCCCGACCGCCTGCTGCGCGAACGGGGTGAGCACACGCGCCAGCTTCCAGAGCAATGCGCGCGTTGCCTGAACGCCGGCAAGCTCGGACGGCTGAAACGGTTCGGAGTACGCGTCGGCCATGTGGATCTCCTCCAGGTAGCGCTTCAGGTCCATCCACGCGGGGCTCGTCGTGCCGGACTCGATCACGGCGCGGCGGATCTCCTGCCACGACAGCCACGGCAGGTCAGGCGCAAGCCGCTTCGGACCGAGGGACGCGAGCGTTGGCCGCTGATCGGTCGGGAGAGTCGCGATGTACGACGCGTATGCGACGAGCTGATCGCCGCTCACGTCGTGGAGGACCTTGACCTCGAACCAGATCGCGCGTCGGCAGGCGCCGGCGACCATTGACACTGCGAGATCGAGCTTCCTTGCCGGACCAACGGCAACGAGTGGAACCTGGGTGGCCACCGCCTCGAACGCGTCACCCTCGATCAGGCCGATGCGCCGAAGGGCGAGAAGGAACGGTTCGGGCTCCAGTCGGATCGCTGCGGCGAGCGCCTCGGTCGTGAAGTTCTCGCGTGCCTCGGCGGCGGTGGCCTTCGCGTACAGGAACAGACGAGAGAGCGTCGATGCGTCCGCCATCGAGGATGCGGAGAGGCCATCACGTAGCCGGGCTCATGTCCAGGCGCACGCCGTCAGAGAATGTCCGTCTCTCGGTGGCGCACCCTGCCCTCGCGCCCGAGTTTCTCCGCGACGGGCGTCCTGTTCGAGGACATCGAGGTCGTCGATACCTCCATCGCCCCGACGGTCGGCAACGAGGACCGGTACGTCTGGCTCAAGCTCCGGGTAGCCGAGGACGTGAGCGAGAGCAGCGCGTTCGGGCCCTGTTCACGCTCGCCGCCTGTCTCTCCACGATGCCGGACCGCGAGGTGGCTCCGGTGAGTGGTGACGACGAGTTCACCGTCGGACCACACCGCCGCCCGGCGCGCCTGATCGACGCCCAGCGACGTGAGCGGCTGCGCAACCGGACGTTGGGGCCGTTTGTGACCATGCCTCTGGGGGACATACGCCGCGCCCCGTCGCAGAGGCACTTGGCGAGGTCGGCCGACGAGCCGCGGCCTATTGTGGGCGCACGATCGTGCCGTCTAGCCTTGAACGAGTTCGGCGTATCATCGCCGCTACGCCCCGATCGCCCTCACGGGTGGTCGGGGCGTTGCTCTATTTGGGGGTCACTCCACGCGAAGAGTGCCGTCAGCCTCGGTCACCCGAAAAACGCGGGTGACCCACCAGGGGAACACGGGCATATAGTGCTGGACGATGCCGTGATCATCGTCGTCGCGGCGATCATCGTGGTAGATCAGGATCGGACCGGCGACGAGCTTGCGCTCATCTGCGATCTTGAGCGCCTTGGTTGCAGCTTGCTTGCTGAGTTTCGTCTCGACGATGACCTCAGGGACTGTGCACGTGATCGCCGTTGCGTGATGCAGGTGCTCGTATATGTGAGCGACGACCTTGTGCACGTTGTCGGGGATCGTCTTTGCGAGGTTCGCGATCGTCCAGCAAACGATCCCATGAGGGTCGAACGAAGCGGCGAGGCCCGAGACTCCCAGCGCGTCCTGTACTGCGGCCTCGATCTGCGGGCGCATACCGTTGGCGCGTGCGCGTCCCGCGATCTGCCCGGCGAGCATCGACGCGTAGTAGGTCGTCCACTCGTCGCTCTTGAGGTCGTCCTCCCGTTCGTCGATCGCGTAGGGCGAGTCATGGTGGATGTCGTAGCCGTGGTCACCGTCGATAGCGTTGCATGTGCTGGCATGCTGCTCCTTCACGAGCGACACCCCGTGACGAATGAGCACGCGGATGATCTTGTCGATGGTGGCGGCTGCATGGACTTTCGATTCGCTCATACCCGTCGTATGCCGGGCGGGCTTCGTCGATCCATTTGCGGGGGTGATGTTTTTCGTGGCGGGGTGGGATTCTTTCTGGCTCATACCTTCAACTACGCCGAAGCGAGGTTGATCGATGTAAGTGTTCGAATCACAAGCGGAATGTGGCGGTCAGCCCAAGGTGTAGGGGCTGAACCCACCTCTCTGGTGGCCTATGCGTGTTTCGCCGCACCCGCCGATCACGCTCCCGCCGCTGGCGCATCATGCCGGCCCCAGCAGCTCGGCACGCACACGAGCCAGACGCTTCCCCGTCGCAGTCTTCTTCGCTGTGCGCTTCTTCGTCGCGATACGCCCGACGACGACGTGGAGCCACCGCGTTGCGCGGCGCGGGCGGAACCCCTCGGCATCGAGGCACCCGTGCGATCGACCGATACGAGAGCCCCTCCGCCCGCAGCTCCTCGATCCGGACAATGGCGCGTGCCTCAAGGTCGTCGACCACGAGGGTTCCGGCCTCTGCCTCGGCAACCCGGCGCCCGTATCGGGGCTCCGAGGCGTAGACGCGGTCCTGGGCGTCTGCGCGACGTCGGCCGTCGAGGAGCCGAACGCGAATGCCTTCCTTTTCCAGCTCGGCGAATGTCGCGAGGATGGACGTGAGTAGCTTGAGGAGCGCGGACCCCATCCCCGACGCGCTATCGACCCCGTCGGCGAGGGCCACTACACGAACGCCCGCATCGAGCAGGACAGCGAGCGCCTCCTGAACGTCGATCGCGTTTCGACCCAACCGGTCGAGCTTGTAGACGACGAGCGTCGCTTGCGATCCGCGGCCGAGAGCAGCACGAAGCGCGGCCTTCAGGCCCGACCGGTCGTCTGCAGTGCCCGAGATGCCCGCGTCCTCGTGTACCTCCGGGTTCGGCATCCCCTGGTACGAGCACCATGCCCCGATGCGGTCCCGCTGGATGCCGAGGCCGTCGCCGTCCGTGACCTGCGTGTTTGTCGACACGCGCACGTACCCGATCACGGAGGGAGCCACAGCGCTGCGTATGCCGCTCGTCGGCCACCGATCCATCAAATGACGCGCCCTGACGCCGAGGTCGTGTTGCCGCTAGTTCAAGCGGCAACAGGTCGAGCACGGACCAGGGCGGCGCCACCGCTTGTTGAACTGCTGTCACGACCGGAGGTGTCGGACTGCGTCAATCGGCCGTCGCAGCTCCCACCCTGTCTCACAATCCTCTTCCCCGCGACCGAGATCGTCATCGGGCTCGGTGTACTGGGCATTTGAGGGCGGCCGATATGCCGTCAGGACGCCGATGGCTCGATGCCCGGAGAAGATGAAGATGAAGACGAAGAAGAAGACACAAGCGAATGGGCACAACCAAGTAAAGCCGCTTGCAGTGCGGTACACCTGCTGCGTCGCTGGGTACTACGTTCCGGGCCTCGACGAAGACGAGATCGTCCGCATGACGGCCGCCGTCGTCGATCTCGACACCGACAAGCTGGTCGAACATCGTGAGTTCTGGGCCGAAGACGACGACATGGACCTCGCGGTCGAGGACGCGGTGGAGCTGGCGGAGCAGTACGGCGCCCGCATCCACTTCGTGTCGCGGCCGGTCCCGCTCGAAAAGTGTCCGTGCGGATGCAAGGGCTACTCGGTCCGCACGGTCACGAGGCGCGACGTGGGGGCGATGGCGCGTGGCTGACGGCCAGTAGCGCTTGCCCCGAGAGGGCGACGGTGACCCAGCGCACCATCAGCTCCGGGTACCACGACGCAGACGGCTCGGGCGTCTACTCGACGTGAACGACCGCACCTTCCTCCGGTACTCCGGCGTCGCCGATGGGTTCCAGGAGGAACGCCCACACGTCGCGGCGACTTGTCCGCGGGATCTCGACCGAGAGCACGCGCCAACGTCTGACGCCGATCGCGATCACCTCGCCGATGTCAGGTGGATCGCGCCCTTCCAGCACGACGACGGGGCCCCGCCCCTGGATCATGCTCGCGAACCCAACGGTGAGGCTGCGCGGCGACACGAACCCATGGTACCAGCGTGTCATCGCGCGGCTGCAGCCACGGTCTGATGTGGCACGCCTGCGAGCGACTTGCCCCGCCCAGCAATGGAGATCGACATGAACAACCTGGTGCAGGTTTGGATTTTCGTGGGCGCGAGGGCTCAGTTTCCGAGCGCCGCGTTCCAGTCACGGGAACGCGCCGACAAGTGGATCGAACGCCATCGCCTGACCGGCGTCCTGACGCGGTACCCGCTCGACGTCGGCATCTACGACTGGGCGATCGAGAACGAGCACTTCGTACCGAACACCGAGGAGCAGCGAAGTCCGGCGTTCATCGGCCGGTTCTCGTCGGCAACACTCGAACATTGGCACTACGAGGACGGCGTTCGCCCGTAGAGCGACGGTTCAACTATGCCGCGACGACAGCAGGTCCACATCGAAGGCGCCACGAGCGCGCTCGACATCGGCGACGAAGGTCGGCCGTCTCGGCGGCACCTGCCGCTCCTGTTCTGGGGCGATCCTCGTGAGCAGGAGCGCCGCCGCTGGAACGCACTACCCTAGGAGGCCGGGCGCGACGTTCACTCTCCAGCCGTCATGGCGGCTCGCCCACTGGGGCGAGTGGCGCCCCAGGCGCGCGGCTTGGCGGACGTGAACGAGCGGGAGCACCCGGACACGTTGGCCATCGAGCGTGACTTCGTGCAGGCGGCCGTACGAGTCCGCCGTTCTGCCGAAGTCGCCAAGTTCGGTGCGGTCAGAGGCGAAGAACTTGAGCCACCACCGGATTGGCTCGTCACCGAGGAGGACCACGACATCGGCCTTCGAGTCACTGTCACGCCCGAACGCGTCGAGGAGATCGCCTCCGCCCTCGGACGCTCGTACGGCAGCGCCGTCGAGGCCGACCCCGACGCGCCACGGATCATCGTCTGGCACGTCAAGGGCGGCGTGCTCGCCGAGATCGCGTTCGGCGACGACGGCGCGGTCGGCGTCGATCTCCTCGACGGCAGGTGGCTACAGCCCCTCGCCGGCCGGGCTCTGTCGGTCCGCTTCACCGACAACGTCGAGGCGGTCGGCGCCGCGATCGTCGAGGCGGTCGGCGAGATGCTGGACGAGATCGATCGCATCCAGCTCGTCGTCGACGGCAACGTCGAGACGACGCTGCTCGGGTTCGTCGAGACGAACCAGCAGGGGCTCGCGTCGGACGCTATTTCGGACGTCTGCCGGCTGGGCATCGGTGAGGAGTACGGGGGCGGGGGCGGTGCCGCGGCCTCTTGGAGCGTGAGGCGGTCCGGTGACGTGCGCTGGTTCCCCGTCATATGGTCGTCGGCCCCCATGCGGATCAGGAGGCGCGACAGCCGAAACGGACTCGCGCCGGTGTATCTGTGGTCATGACTTCGCACGAGACAAATGGATCGGCCGAAAGACCGTGGCAGATGGACGGTATCCACGCGGTTGGACGGTTCCGTCGGTGTACCGAGCCGTCATGAGTACGGATCGCCAGCCACTTGCCCGGTCCCCGCGGCGCCGCGCCCGCAAGGTGCTTCGGGTGACAATCCCCAGCTACGCCACACTCACAGAGGAGGAGCGCGACGCCGTCGACGTGGGCGGCCCATGGCCAGTGCGCATCGAGGAGGTCGAGGACGCGGACCGCCTCCTCGCGGGACCGCGACCAGTTCACCTCGCGCTGATCGATTTCCTGATCGAGGAGGCATGCAAGTGCTCAACGGACTGATCATCGCGGTCTACGCGCGTTTCTCGTCCGCGAACCAGAAGGACACCTCGATCGACGACCAAGTGCGGCTCTGCCGTGATTTCATCGATCGCAGCGGGGGCCACGTCGACAACGCAAATGTGCTGACGGACTACTCCGTGTCCGCCGCATCGATCGCGCGCGCTGGGTTTGAGCGCCTGCTTCTGCTGATCGAGCGGCGAGCGATCGGGGTCGTCGTGACGGAAAGCGCCGATCGGCTGACACGCGACCTCGGCGACGCCGACAGGCTCTGGAAGCTCTGCGCCTACTACAACGTCCGCCTGATCTGCGTCGCCGACGGCATCGACAGCGCACGCGACGGTGCGCGAATGGCCTTCCGCTTCAAGGCCATGATGTCGGACGAGTACCTCGTTGACCTTAGCAACAAGACAGCCCGTGGCCTTGAGGGGACCGCGCTCCGAGGCCACTGCACCGGCGGGCTGCCATTCGGCTATTGCAGCCGCGCGCTCTTCGAGAAGTCCCAGCGGGATCCGAGCGGGTACGAAATCCTCGTCGATGAGGAGAAGGCACCGCTCGTGCGGCGGATCTTCGAGTTGTACGCGTCGGGTCAGTCGTACCTGTCGATCGCGAGGCTCCTGAATGGAGAGAAGATTCCTCCGCCGCGCGCATCTACGAGACGCGCCTCGCGCGGATGGTGTGACACCACGATCCGGGAGATGCTCAGCAACGCTGCGTATGTCGGGCAATGGTCGTTCGGCAAGAAGAAGTGGCGGAAGGTGCCGGGTACCAACACCCGTCGGTACCAGAAGCAGCCGGCGGAGCGCGTGAAGAGCTTCGAGCGTCCCCACCTGCGCATCGTGGACGATGAGCTGTGGCGTCGCGTCCAGGAGCGACGACAGGGAATCGCCGCGAAGTACGCATCCAAGGACCGAGCAACACCGCGTGCGGCCACCGGCTTGCCCGGGCGCCGCACGAGTTATCCGTTCTCTGGGCTCCTACGTTGCGGCGCGTGCGGTGCGATCATGCAGGTCATCGGAGGCTCGACGTGTCGCTACTATCGCTGCGCCGACGCCCACAAGCGCGGGACGTGCTCGAACCGAGCCCCGATTCGCGAACCTGTGATCACCGGGCTGCTCCTCGCCGAGCTTCGCGCGGCGTTGCTCAGCCTCGGTGGCGTCAACTACGCGCGCACGCGCCTTGCCGAGAAGCAAGCCGAACTGGCGGAGGAGCGCGGCGCGGCGCGGCGCGCGGCGGAGAAGTCGCTCACCGCGCGCGAGGCGGAGATCGCGCGGCTCGTACGGTTCATTGCCACGACGGATGATGACACCGCCCTTGCGCCGGTACGTTCCGCGCTGGCCGATGCGCAGCGTGAACTCGAACGAACGCGCGCCGCAGCGCAGATGACCGCCGAGCCGCCAGTCCACATCGAACTGCCATCCGACGACGAGATTCGAGCGACGGTCTTCGAGCTAGACAGGCTCCTCACGGCAAACGCGACCGCGGCGAGGGAACTGCTCCGCCAGGCATTCAAGGACGGCCGTATCGACCTCCACCCAGAGGCCGATGGTGCGTACCGCATCGAGGCGGTGATGTTGCCGCTCGCTCTCGCGAGGCCGCTGATCCGGCGCGTAGAAACGAAGAAACCCCGTTCAGCGGAGCCGAACGAGGCCTTCGTATACAACCATGGTTGCGCGGGGGCGAACCGTTCGATCTCTACTTCGGAAGACCTGGGGTTTCCGTATCGATTCGTGGTGCCGCTTCCGCTCGACCGCCGTCGCCTCCCGGAGACGTGGCGCCGCCGGTCGGTGAACTGACCGTCGTCACAGTGGACGAAGGCGGCGTCGCAGCGGGCGCCATCGGTGGCCCCACTTCTTCCGCGCGGTGGTGGTCGAGGGGAAGGCCGATGCGCAAGAGGAAGTAGCCGAACCGCGACGATAGATGTTCTGCGTACGGGGTGGTGAGGCGGCTGCATCGCTGGGTGACCCCAGACGCCATGTCTGCCCGAAACTCCTCAAGATCGAGCGTCATGTACCGCTTGAAGTCGAGGTAGAGCGCGGGGATGCCCTGTCGCTGGAGGTCGGCCTCGGCAGGGACGGCAGCAAGGTAGTGGTACCGCTCGTCCTTGTTTTGGCGAGCCCGCTTCGCAATGTCACTGCCGCCGAGCTTGGTCTTGTAGGCGTCGGCAGCGAAGGCCTCGATGAGAAGCACGCGAGGGATGCGACCGGCGTCCTTCCCCTTACCCTCCGCGTTCGGAGCACGCGCGTTGTGGTCCTGCTCCAGATCGCAGTCCTGCGTGAGCACGACCGCGTAGGGGTGAATGAGGTCTTCCGCGGCGAAGTCGTCGCCGACGCGCTTCACGAGGCGCTCGACCACGTTCCGAAGGATCTCCCCTTGGTAGAGACGATCCGTCGCCGCAACCGCGCTGTAGATTGCGTGGGCCGACGCCAATCATTCCTCGTCGGGAAACACGAGGTCGTCACGGACGCGGGGTGGCAGCCGCTTGAGCACCTTCGCACTCGCGAGCATCCGTCGCGCGTCCTCGGCTCGCGGCGTTCCGTAGAACGAGTGCATGTCCATCAGCGACGAGACGACCTCCCCGAAGGCAGCGAAGGGCAGATGATCGACCAACCAGTGCGCTATCGCCCGGATCAGCGCCGACTGCATCTCGGAACGATTCGGCGCGGTCGCCTGCTCTCGTGCGATGCGGATCTCGTGCGAGATCGTCGGCGTAGTCCACGCGACACGAAGCTCACGGCTGGACCAGTTGATCTCCGGCTCACCCAGGCGGAGTTCGCGGTTCCATCGCGTCGTGTAGTCGCCGGAGGATTGCCCAACGGAAGAGGTTCCCGGCTCGTTCATTGAACCCATTGAGGACATCGATCGCACCTCCCGTTGGCGTTTGCGCGTCGCAGAAGAAATCGCTGTCGATGACGTACGTGTTCTCGTCGCCATCGCGGTCGAGTCCGTGCAGGATGCGGACCCTGCCCGAGTCGGTCGACAGGGTGATTACAAGCTCTCGCAGCGCACTCTGAACGTGCGGAGCTAGCGAGGGATCGGCAAGCTCACCTACGACCTCTGGTCGGAGAAGGTCCCGCCACTCCACGTCCGCGAGGTTCAACTCGGACCTACGGATTCGGTCGCGGTACCGCAGGCCGATTCGCTGAAAGAACGCCGGCTTGTAGATGTCGATGAGCGCCTGGAGCGGCCCTTCGAGTCGCCTGCGGAAGTCCGACCATTCCAGGTAGGCGCTCGTCGTCAGCGCCAGGAACTCCGTGGTCAGCGACAGCTTCCAGGTCTTGTCGTTCGAGACGAACTCATGCGTCGACGCGCCCAGCGGTCCGAGTAGCTGGACAACCTGCGGCGGCAATCCGACCGGCAGCCCGGCCGGCTGCACCACCGAGTGACTGTAGTGCGGGAACTCCCCACGGATGCGCTCCTGGAAAGCGGCCGGCGCTTCGGCGTCGATACGCAGGATTGTCGGAAACCGGAGCTGGCAGACGACCTCGAACAGCGGGTTCTTCCCGAAAAAGACGCGGGGCGACGGGGGGAAGGGCATCGAGGGAACCGGGCAGCGAGGTGATCACAGCCGGAGAGGACCTGCAACCAAGCGGTTGGGGTGCAGATTCCCGCCCGGTGGTGCCCGGCCGGGCCATTATATATATGAATCCCGTTTGATCAACCTTGGGCCTGGGTGCACAATGGCCGGGTGACACGCTCGAAGCGCACGGTTGACCCGGAGGCACTGCTTCGGGACTGCGAGCGGTGGCCCACGAACATCGTCTGGCCCGCTCCCATCGACGAACGCCTGCGAACACTCGTCGAGGCGGCCGTCTCGGTCGGCGAGAACCCCTCCCTGTCACGCAGCGAATTGCTGGCGGCGCTGGTCTTCGGTGCGACGAACGACGGGCTAGAACTCTCGGCATTGCTGCGGCGCTACCGAACGGCAAAGGCCCGCGACACTTTGCCGCTGCCTGTCGACACCGCGGGGCAGGTCATCTCGCTGAGCGCACGACGGCCCGGACGCCGCCCTCAGTAGGGAGGGGCAGCACCGGCGGCGTCACCATCCCCGAGCAGTTCGGCGCGGAACCTCGCGAGGCGCGGGGTCGGCTTCTTCTTCGGTGGCGTCCGCTTCCCCGTCGCGATCCGGTGGACCACCGCCGGTGACCATCGCGCCGATCGGCGGGGCTTCATACCCTCCGCGTCGAGTAGCGCGCAGATGCGCCTTACGCTGTGGCCCTCGGCGTGGAGCTGTCGGATCCGGTCGATCGCCACCAGCTCGTCATCGGCGGGCACGAGTCGGTCTTCGGTGGCAAGGACCCGACGACCGTATCGAGGCTCGCGTCCGTATGGGCGGTTCTCGGCGTCCGCACGTCGCCGGCCGTCGAGGAGTCTCGAACAAATGGCGGTCTTTTCCGCTTCCGAGAGGGTCGCGAGGGTGTTGGTGAGGATCGACAGGACCATCGCGCCCATGCCCGAGCCAGAGTCGACTCCGTCTGCGAGCGACACCACGCGGACGCCTGCATCGAGAAGCACCGCGAGGATCTCCTGTACGTCGATCGCGGTGCGGCCGATGCGATCGATGCGGTAGCACACCAGCACCGCATCGCTCCCGAGTTCGAGTGCTGCTCGCAGAGCCCGTCGCAACCCAGGGCGATCCGTCGTCGAACCGGAAAGGCCCGCGTCCTCTTCGACCGAGAGCAGCTCGATGCCCTCGTACTTCGTCCACGCCTCGATCTTCGTCCGCTGGATCGCTAGCCCGTCACCGTCTGCCACCTGGGCGGCGGTCGACACCCTCACGTATCCGATGGCCCTGCGCGTGGTCGTCATGCGTCTCCTACGCGCGGACGTGGAGACGATCAACCAACTTTCTGACGAGGCCCGTCTCCATGTGGGCACATGGAAACGCGGACGCCGTTGACGCAGCAAGACGCGCAAGACGCGCAAGAGCGTCGATAGCCACGACGTGGAGCCGCCGGCTTCGGGCTCGGTTTAGAAAACGCCGCCGGCCCGCTCGAAGCAGGACATGCACTGCTCGTCCATCATCCATTCGGGCGGCTGCACCGACCGGCACGTCGGGCACCACCTGTACGTCGACACCCGGCGCGCTCGCGCTTGAGCGATGGCGGCAGCGATAGGTGCGGGCTCGGCGTCGGGCTTGAAAGCCGCGACGAGGGTTCCGAACGTTGCCGGCTCGTGCTCGCTCACCCATTCGACCTCGAACTGCATCACCTCCGTGACGTCCTCGCCGACGACGACAACCACCTCGCCTGGGTCGCCGCCGATCAACGTTGTCGTGCCCGAGACGGGCGATGGCAGCATCGTGCCGATTAATTCGACGAGGGCGCGGCGCTCTGGAGCGACGAGGCGGAGTTGTCCGTCGGTGTCCCGAGCGATGCGGCGTCGGAGCCGGGCTCGTGGATCATCCCGACCGAGGGCATCGAGCCAGCCCCGCTCGCCGTCGGTGAGGTCGTCCTCGTTGGTCCTCGCGAGCACGACGAACACCGTGCTGAATCCGTCCCAATCAGTAGGTTCACCGTACTTCCCCTTCACGAGCCGAAGTGGCGACTTCTCGGTGAACTCGGCGACGGCGGATGAGTTCTTGCGCGCGTTGCACTTGTTGCACGAGGTGACGAAGTTCGACTCGTCATGGGCGCCGCCACGCGCGAACGCCTCGTGGTGGTCGACGACGGCACCGAGGTGATCGAGGAGCGGCGCGCGGTCCCGGCGCCACCGAGGGTCGTGGTAGGCGAGCGCCCCGTCGTACCCGGAGAGGCGCACGAGTCGGTCTAGCATCCGCATTGCCGGCGGGAACACCACCGGACGACCGCACCAGCGACACATCCAGCGATCACGACGAAAAACGCGAACCTGTAGCTCCTTCGAGAGGGCCGTGCGCTTCCGCGTCGCGGGCATCAGCGTGGCTTGCCCGACCGTTCGACGGTCAGCCGACCTTGTAGCGGTGCTCGCCGCACCACCCGATGACGATCTTCTTCTCGGCCGCAACCCACTCGAAGTGGACCCTAATCGTCTCGGCGATCGACTCCTTGTTGCCAATGCGCAGGTGCGGCCACATCAACAAGTCGCCGCCGTTGTACCGGAACGTCCTCTCCTCGCGAGCTTGCTGGCTCGCCATCGTGACGCTCGACTCCTTCGCCGCGAAGCCTTGCCCGAAGACCTCCGCAGCCACGGCGTCGCCATTCCCGGCGGCAAGCGACTCGTAGTACTTCGTCGCGAGGTTTCGCAGCAGGACGGCGAGCTTGCCGCAGTACTTGAACCCCCGAGACTTCCGCGCGGACGCGATGGCGGTATCGAGGATGACGATCCGCTCGGGGAACAGGTGTTCGAGCGCGACGAGGCAGTCCTCTGGCGTGTGCTCACCGCCGAGGACGTTCGAGATGCCGCGCACGACTTCGGGTGTGAGACTCGGCCGCGAGCCCCCCTTCATCTTCGCGAGCTGATCGCGGAGGTCTGCGGCTATCGCGCGTTCCTGTTCGAGCCGAGCCTCGGCGTCGTCACGTTGAGCCTCGGCAAGTCGACGTTCGTCGTCCGCGGTGTTCCACGCCTCCGCGTACTCCCGCTCGCGAGCGATTGCGGCTTGAAGCTGCTGACGCAGTTGATCACGCTCCTGACCAAGCTGGGCAGCGTAAAGAAGGGATGCCGGCTCCCCTGGAGGCGGCGGGGTCGAAGCCGGCCGTTTCGCGACGCGCTCAGCGAGTCGGCGCTTCGCCTCCCGGTCGTGTTCCTCCACAAGGTTGAAGAATCCCGGCGGCACGTTCCGAACGCCGAGGCGTCGTGCGATCAGTCCGGCCAAGCGTTCGGTTCGGGTGGACGCCGGGATGTCGAGGAGGGTATCGGCGAGCCATAGCCGATGGTCGGTGCGAAGCTGCGCGGTTGGTCCGTACAGGTGCACGCCCGCATGGAAGCATCGATACTCCGGCCCGAAGTCATTGGCCGCGAGCGCGTCCCCGAAGACGAAGGTGCTCCGCTCGGTGGACAACAGGACGACCTGTGCAAGTCCGCGGACGCGCAACGCCAGACGCTCAGCGTCCACGAGCGGCAGGGCTCCACCCCGATCGCAGGACACGGCAACGATCGGCACCTCTCTGTCCGTGCGAAGCAGCTCGTGGTCGACGTACCCCTTCGCGTCATCACCGCGAAGAGTCACCAGGGGTAGATGGAGCTGGCGCGGGAAGACCTCGACGCGGTTGTCATCGAGGAGGCTCGTGACGATGCGCGGAGCCGCCGCGACGGGGAAGAGTGGGTAGCCCTTGGGGGCGTCGCGTCCAACGGCGTGCTCGACGACGACGCGCTCGTCGAGTTGTCGAGCGCGAGCGACTGTCGTCCAGATGACGGCTCCGTCGTTCGAGTCACGGTGGACGAAGCGGGCGACGACCTCATGATCGACGACGCGCATGTCGACACGGCAACCGTGTTCGCCGACGAGCGCCTCAGACGCGAGCACCTGCTCCACCGTCCACGATCGAGCGACTCCTTCATCGAGGCGTCTCGCACGAACCCTGTCGCTGTCGCCGCCCAGCATCCACCCCGCGTAGGCCCGCGCGATGGCGTCGAGCGACAAGCCGTTGATGCCAACCCGAACGAAGGTGTCGACGAACATCGTCCCTCCCGTCCCCCGCGGACAGTCTCATGCACCTGGGTGGAGGATGGAACGGGAAACCGCGCCTACAAGGCACGCGACGTCCGCAACGCGACAACCTGCGTCGCTCGCGAGGCAGACGCGCCTGCCATCCCCGGCGTCACCGTCGTACCCTCGCTCGCCCGATGCCGACCAAGCGAGACGTTCTCAACCACTTCATCCGCTCCGAGCTGCAAGAACTCGCCACCCGCTTCGATTTGGAGGTGGGCGACCGCCGCTCGAAGGAGGCGCTTGTCGACGCCGCAGCGTCATCGAGGAAGGTGCTGTTGGAGCCAGTGCTCGGCGACATGTCGCGCGAGAGGCTCAAGGCGCTGTGCCGCGCCCTCGACCTCGACGACGGCGGACGCGAGAAGGCTGCCTTGATCGAGCGGCTCCTCGGGTCGAAGACCAATGGCCCCACGCCGGACGCACCAGCCGGACGAGCATCGCGTACGAGCGCGACCGGCGTCGCCCCCGAGATCGTGCCCGGCGCGAAGCTCACCATCGACGCCCTCGAACGGTACCTGTGGTCGGCCGCCGACATCCTCCGCGGCTCGATCGACTCATCCGACTACAAGGGCTTCATCTTCGGGCTGCTGTTCCTCAAGCGGCTCTCGGATCGATTCGAGGAGGAGTGCGAGGCGCTCGTCGCCGACGGTGACGATCCCGAGGACCGCGACAACCACCAGTTCTTCGTCCCGAAGCGCGCGAGGTGGGCGGAGATCCAGCGGACCGCCACCAACATCGGCGAGACGCTCAACAAGGCTGCCGCGGCGCTCGAAGGCTCGAACGCCTCCCTGGAAGGCGTCCTCGCAGGCATCGACTTCAACGATGAGCGCAAGCTCGGAGATGCTCGCAACCGCGACGTGGTGCTGGGTCGACTCGTGCAGCACTTCTCGAAGATTACGCTCAAGAACGCGAACCTCTCGGAGCCCGACATGCTCGGGCGCGCGTATGAGTACCTCATCGAGAAGTTCGCCGACGACGCGGGCAAGAAGGGCGGCGAGTTCTACACGCCCAAGAAGGTCGTCGAGCTGATCGTCGAGATCCTCGCGCCCACCGAGGGGATGCGCGTCTGCGACCCGACGTGTGGGTCGGGCGGCATGTTGATCGAGTCGGCCCACTACCTCGCGCGCCGAGGGAAGAACCCGAAGAACCTCTCGCTGTCCGGGCAGGAGAAGAACCTCGGGACGTGGGCGATCTGCAAGATGAACACGCTCCTCCACGGCCTGCCCGACGCCCGCATCGAGAAGGGCGACACCATCCGCGATCCGAAGCTCCGCGAGGGCGGCGAGTTGATGCTGTTCGACCGCGTGATCGCGAACCCGCCGTTCTCGCTCGATGAGTGGGGTCGTGAGGTCGCCGAGAACGATCCGTACGGTCGCTTCCGGTTCGGTGTCCCACCCAAGACCAAGGGTGACCTCGCGTTCGTGCAGCACATGATTGCGACGGCGACCCGTTCGACTCCATCGTCTCGACCGTCGAGATCGACGACTCCGAGCTGTCGTTGTTTCGGTGCGACGCTCGGTTCGAGGGCCTCGACGAGGAGGTGTCGCTCGACGCCGAGCCGACCGGTGTCTCGTGGGAGTACGCGAGCACTCGGATCGGCACCATCATCGACCGACTGCGGGCGTTGCTGCGGCCCGAGTCCATCATCGGCTCGGCCCTCGTCCGCGTTGGGTGTGCGGCCTCGGAGGCGTTGGAGGACGAGCGCGCCGGGGACATCTCCGACCTTCGTCTTGCGAGATACCTCTACGCCGACGACGCACTTCGGCAGGCCGTCGCTGCCGTTGAAGACGACGACATCGTGGAGCACCAGCGGGCGCGGTGGAAGCTCGTGGGCCTGCACAAGCCCCTGCCGAGTGGTCGGCGGCGTCGGCACCTGCCGGTCGTGTCGCTCGACAATCCTCCGCGGCGTCCGCTCGACGTGATGACGCGGCTCGTGGACACGCTGCGTGCGCTGCTGGTCCAGCACGAAACGGGGGTTGCCCGGACATGCGGCCTCCAGCTCGTACGAGGTGATCGCGGGGGATGGCGGTTCGTCCTCACGACCAGGACTCCCATCCTTGTGACGGCCAGGGGCAAGATCATCATCTCCAGCGCAACGCTCCGGCCCGAGGGGCTGCGGCTGATGCTCCGCGATCGTGGTCGCGTCATCGTGTGGGCGCCGACGTTGCCGCGAAAGGATCATCGCGCCGTGGTCGCAGACGGCGGGTACGGTGTGGGCGCGCTCGTTCACCGCGAGGGTGCCGATCAAGAGCGCGAGCGACTCTTCGAGGCACTCCGGGGGCACGTCGCCCGCGAGGGTGCCCGTACAGGGCTGCCTGTCGGCGTGTTTGGTCCGAGCGAGATCATCAACCTCTGGAACGAGATGCACCTCGGCGAGGAGGCGCTGCGCGCCGAGGGGCTCTACATGCCGTTTCGCGGCGACCGTGCCGCCAAGTTCCGGCGGCTGCATGAGCTGACCGGACCGCACGGGTACATGGCCGGGTACGCCCACGGTGTCGCGGGGAGCAACGACTACTGCGTCGTCGACGATGGCCGCCGCCGCTTCATCCGGTCCATCGTCGTGATCCAGTCGGTGCCGAACCTCGGCGACATCGCGCGCCGTCTCCGCGGCATCCACGAGGGCGTCCAGGCCAAGCAGTACGTCCAGGAGTCCGAGTTCATCACGGTGGAGGAGGACGTGACCGTCGATTGGACCATCTCGCCTCGTACAGTGCCGTACGCAGGCACCGAGGACCCAGATAGCGGCACCGTCGTCGTGGCGCGGAACGTCTGGGGCTACGCGGACCCGCTCGCCAACGAGCTTCTCTACAAGTCATACGAGGGCGAGCTGCTCCAGATCGTCGGCCGGATGCGCGCCCACATCCCGGACCCCATCGATCCGAACATTGAGTGCCGCACGCTGGTCGTCGGGGGAGGTGCGATCCCCGACTGGCCCGTGGACGAGGTGATCGATCTCGATGACTTGCGTGAGAGCCTCGGGCTCGCTCGCACGAGCACGAAGAGGGCGTGTGGACGTCCCCCGAAGGGGAACCTCACGCAGCAGCTCCGGCGTCGGTGGAAGAAGAATGGTCCGGCCAAGACGGCAGAGTGGCTCTACACCTCCGCCGTGAAGAACGGCTTGGACGCCCGAGCGGCTTGCATGGGCGCCATCCTGGACGCGGGCCTCGAATGGGAGGGCATCCCGCGTCAGACGGTCATCGCACTCATGCAACGGTCCGGGAACGGCTGATCGCGGAAGCCGGTCGATACGGGGTTGATACCAACCCCGCGGGCGCGTAGGGGCTCCATGCCCCGACCTCGACTACGTTCCGGCGCCCGGTTTGGTCGAGCCGCTGACGATCGATGTCGTCAGCGTCGTCGCGTCGTAGCCCTCGGCTTCCGGCCGCGTTTCGGGGCCATCGAGTCCGGCACCTTCGAGAGATCCACGGCCGCCCTGCGCTCGCCGACCTCAAGCAGATCGACGAGTCGGACTTCGAGGATGTCCGCGAGGTCGTGGAGCGTCCTTAGCGTGGGGTTGCGCTCGCCGCGTTCCATCTCGGCGAGGTACCGCAGCGTGACGCCCTTCGCGGCCACATCCTGCTGCGTGAGGCCCTTCCGCCACCGGGCACGCCGCAGGTTCTTCCCGAGCCGCCGCAAACAGACGCCAAAGTCCACTCGTGGACCGTCGCCGCTCGAACCCTGATAATGGAGTCCACTAAAGGGGTTGGTTTACGAGGGAGGCGGCGGTGGCTCGGTACTTCGTGTGCGTTGGTGACGGCCCCATCGTCGGCCCTGTGCGGCTCGATCAGCTCGTGCGAGGGCTTGCAACCAAGAGGGTGCCCAACGAGGCGCTTGCGTGCGTCGAGGGCGAGCAGGACTGGCGTCCGGTTGGGGAGATCGTCGATGACGTGATGAGCGCCGACGAGAAGACGCTCTTCGCGGCACCGGTTGTTGTCGAACGTCGAGGTGCTCCACCTAGGGAGCCATCGTCGGAGTCCCCTCGACGGGAAACGTTCGACATCGTGCAGTGCGCCGCCTGCAAGGCCGACACGCCCATCCGCGAGATCGGGAAGCCCTCCAAGTGCCTCCAGTGCGGCAACGACTCGACGGCCGTGAAGGCCCCCAACCCGCTCTCGCGCGTGAAGACCACAGAGGTCAACGTCACGACGCCGAAGGGGAACCCGCAGGTCGTCGATTCCCGCATCGCCGTCGCTGGAGGGCTCGTGCTCACGGTCCTTCTCGTCGCCGGTTGGTACTCGACGAAGGGTTCGAGGAGCGAACGTACCGCCGCTGCGCCGACGAACCCGGTCCTGACGACTCCTCCGCCCCCGACCTGCGAGTCCATGTGCGACCACGCGATCGGGTGTGTCGCCTCGCGTCTTGGTGTGGCCGCGACGGGGGAGATTTTCCGAGACGGTCGCGACAACTGCATCGCGGGATGCCGGGGTGCGCCGCAGGAGAAGATCACCTGTTGGGCCAACGCTCGATGCGATCAGATCGAGAAGGAGCAAGGGCTCACCAGGAAGGTGTGCCCGACCCCGTAGTGCCGCAGCGTTCTCGATTCTTGCGTTGGGCCGCGCGCTATCCCGCGTGGACTCTGCTGTTTATTCAGCGGCGTTCGCCACTTCGGCGCGTCCCTGGTACGCGGTGGCCGCTCGCCTGGACCAGACGTAGGTCCATCCATCACCGGGGGGCTCATTCCGAGGATGCCCCTCCTCGAACGGCGGCAGCGCGGGACGATGCAGTGCACGGGCGTCGTGCGCGAGCGCCCAAGCGAGAGCCCGCTCGACCTCGTCGGGCAACAAGGTGATCTCGCTGTTCGGGCGCACCGGCGTCGCGGTGCTGATGAACGACGGGTGCGGCAGCCGCATCGCCTTGGCGGTGCGCTGCGACACCATCACGCCGAAGTGGTCGAGGGAGAGACGAACGAGGAACGGTGTCCGCTCGACGGCCGTGACGGCAAGCGTCCGCACGTCGCCGTCTTCGCGCCATGCGAGCTGAGTCCGCCCGCGGCCCGACTCGAAGAACGGTTCGAGTCCGCGTGCGCGGAGGTGGTCCGCGGCCATGACGGTGAACCGCTGCAACACCGGAGTCGGGTTGGAGCGCCGCGACGCGATCTCTCGAAGCGCGCGTTCGCTCATCCCGAACATGACGTTCGGTGAGTCGGCCGGGATCTTGTACGGGTAGTCCGCGATGATGGCCGCCGCGATGAACACGCCGTTCGTGACGTACCCGATGTCCTTGTCGGCGGTGTGCTTGATCCCGTAGCTCGTGTGCTTCTCGTTAATGGTCTTCGTGGCCGGAACGTTTTGGAGCAACCAGTTCGCCGTCGCCTCGACTCGATGAGCACTCCTGCGCAGCCGTTGCCGGTTCTCCTCGAAGACCGCCCGACGGTCAGCCTCGGGTAGCCGGTAGTGATCCCGGAACATCCCGATGCCGAAGTCGTTGAGCAGAGGCTCCCGCAACAGGGTGATGGCGAGGCGCTGCTGGATGGGCGACGCCTCCAGGAGCGTCTGCCAGCTCGTGAACCCGTGCTCGACGGCGACGACGTGCTGCGCGCGTTGGAGGCCGAACGCTGCATCGGCAGACTCGGCGAGGTCACGAAAGACGACGCCGACTCGACGACGTGCTTCGTGGCCGCCAGTGCGAACTTCGTCGCAGAGGTCCTTCGCAGCCTTCCTGTAGTAACCGATGGGGGAGGTAAGAGCGGTCATGGCGAAACCCTTTCAGGTGATCGCTGCCTCGCTGTCCGCACGGCTGGCAGCGCATCCACGAAGGGGATCGCGGGAACCGACCGTGACCACACATCGAACCCGGTTGACCACAAGCCTTCGCGCGGACGGCAGGCGCACCGGAAGCGCCCATTGGACAGGCTACCTTCTCGACGGGCATCTCGCCACCAGAGCCGCATCGAGGAATCAGGGTTCCAGGCCATATTCTCTCGATCGCGCCCGAGAGTGCCACCGCACCAAAATCGCGACCCACGGGTTCCCCGTTTCACCATTTCGGCGACGAACCGCGCGATGTCCATGCGCTGCGTGGATCGGCCGCGGACCCCACAGATGAGCCGAGCCCAGCCGTAATCGTGCGGTATTGGACGCTATGCAGTGCCGACGACGTCGACGGCATTGGCGGGACGGCCCGACGTCCTGCGTAGGCGATCGTTGGTGAGCTGCCCGAGCAGCTCGATCATCATCAGCAGCCGCATCGGCCCGTTGCCGCGAGGGTCCGTGATCGGGAACTCCGACCACCGCACCGTCCTCTCGCCGTGCATCGCGACGACGACGAGGACCCATCCGACGCCGGCATCTCGGACCTCGCCGACGGCGTGGAGGTGCACGTCGAGTCCGTGAGCCTCGGCCCACGCGATGGCGTGCCCGAGGGCGTCATCGGTCGCGTCGTCGAGGTCGTGAAGTAGGTCATCCGATAGGTGCTCGATTTCCATGAGGCCCCTACGCGCGGGGGCATCGTCTATCAACCGAGGCACGCGCGGAACATGGCCGTCGTGACGAGACGTGCCTGCACCACGTCCCCGACGGGTGGGGCTCCGATCTCTTACGGGCCGTCCGGTTGTCACTATCGGGGCTGCCGCGTAGTGGCGTCAGGAGGTGCCACATGGCTACCAAGACTGAGTTGATCGCGGAGCTTGCCGAACTCGCAGGGGAGATCATGTCCGATTTGGTTTGCGAGACGCCCAACGGAACCCCCGTGGAACTCGTTGACGACTTCACGCGGCTGTTCACGCAGGTGATCGCCGAGACTCTCTCGGACGAGATCGATGGGATCGATGGGATCGCAGAACACGTCGCCCCCATCGCACTCGGGCTGCTCGGGGAGGTCGGCACCGACCCGTACTTCCCAGCCTACGAGTTCGCCGAGAGGTTCGTCACGAAGGTCGCGGCGCTCCCTCCCTCGCGCCGCGAGCGCACCTGAGCGCCGGAGGAGCGCAGAGCCCTCAAGAGCGATCTTGGGGGCCTCGCTCTTTTTGTTCGTCAAGCCGGTTGATACGGGGCAGCCGGCCGCGTAGCGGGGACATGAGCAGCAGCAACGGCTCCAAGAGCCGCCGGTTCTTCACCGTCATCCCATCGCCCGCGACGCTGACGCAAGAAGAGCGCATCATCGTCGAGCACGGTGGCGACTGGCCCGTCCGCACCGTCGAGCACCTCCCCCAGCACGAGCAGTTTCTCGACTTCCTGATCGAAAGGAGCATCGCGGCATGGACTCGCTCCAAGGGTTGAGGATTGTCGCGTACGCGCGCTTCTCGTCGGACAACCAAAGGGACACGTCGATCGACGATCAGGTCCGTGTCGCACGAGAGTTCCTGGCTCGTTGGGGCGGTGCCCTTCGCGACGAGTTCATCCTCACGGATTACGCCGTCTCCGGCGTGTCGAAGGCGCGCGACGGGTTCGAGCGGCTGCTTCGCCTGATCGAGACACGCGCTGTTGATCTCGTCGTGACCGAGAGCGCGAGCCGCCTGAGCCGCGATCTCGGTGACGCCGACCGCCTGTACAAACTGTGCGAGTTCCACGGCGTCCGCCTGATCTGCATCTCCGAAGGGGTCGACAGCGCGAGGGACGGCGCTCGAATGCAGTTCCAGATGAACGCGATGATGTCCGACCAGTACCTCGTGAAGCTCGGGAAGGAGACGCTGCGCGGACTGCGCGGAGCCGCCGAGCGGGGGCACTGCACGGGCGGCCTCCCGTACGGTTACGTTTCGCGTGCCGTTTGGAATGGCGGTCGCGAACCCGACCACTACGAGATCGTCATCGACGCCGAACGCAGTGCGACCGTCGTTCGGATCTTCGAGATGTACGCAGCCGGCAAGTCGTACCTGAGCATCGCCAAGCTGCTGAACGACGAAGAGGTGCCGCCGCCTCGTTCCGGCGCCAAGAGCCCGTCGAAGTTCTGGAAGAAGGGCACGATCAGGGAGATGTTGGCGAACGCCGCTTACGTCGGGCGCTGGACGTTCGGGAAGAAGCAATGGCGCAAGGATCCCGTCACGAGGAAGCGTCGGTACGTCTTCCGCAACGAAGGGGTACAGGTCGATGACCGCCCGCACCTGCGCGTCGTCCCCGAGGAGCTTTGGGAACTGGTCCGTGCTCGGCGCGGCGCCGTTCGTGAGAACTACTCGGGGGCCGGCACCGGCGCACCCGGCCATCGCACGAAGCACCCCTTCTCGGGCTTGTTGTTCTGCGGGCTCTGCGGTCATCGGTTCGTCGACGGCGGCGGGTCGTCATGCCGGGTCTATCGGTGCAGCGCCGCAACCACCGGCGGAGCTTGCGCGAACGTCTGGCGTGTCCGCGAGGATGTGCTGCTGGAGGCCGCCGTCGGTGAGTTGAGGCGCGTCCTCTTCCAGACGGACCTCCGCGAGCAGTTGACGAAGAAGATCGAGGCCCGCCTCGCCACCTTCAAGGTGAAGAGCAACGACGAGCGCGTGAAGATGGAGAAGGCTCTCGTGAGCCTCGATGCGGAAGCTGCACGGCTCGTCACCTTCATCCGCACGACCGACCTCTCGGCGAACGCGGAGTCCTTCGAGGTGGTTCGCGCCTCGTTGGACGAGACGATGCGCAAGCAGCGCGACGTCAGGGCGAAGCTGAGCGGTCTCAAGGCCGCTACCACGGAGCCGCGCATCCCGACCGTCGAGGAGATCACCGCGTACGTGCTCGACATCGAGGCGCGCTTGCGGGACGACCCGACGACGGCACGCGAGGCGCTCCGGCGCGTTCTCCTCGACGGCAAGATCGTCCTGCACCCGCAACCCGACGGAACGTGGCGGGCCGAGTCGATGCTCGTCGTCGGCGTTCTCGCCGGGAGCAAAAGAAAACCCCGGAGCGGCGGACCGTCCGGGGCTTCTGAGACCTCTCCAACCTCTTCGTCAGAGGTCGTAGAGATCGGTTGTTGCGCGGGGTGGAATTGAACCACCGACCTTCGGGTTATGAGCCCGACGAGCTACCGCTGCTCCACCGCGCGTCAGTTGGGAGGACGCACTCTACTCAGGGCCCTTCTCCTGTCAAGACGCGTGACCTCGGCCCGACAGGCGGCATCGATGGAGCGTAAGGGCTCGTCATTCCCGCGGTCGTGGTCTGCACCCCTCCCTCCCTCCTCAACGCGGCCGTGGGAGTGACGAGCCCGGGCACGCTGAGCTTGCGCGTGCTTTTTGCTGAGGACAGCTGCTATGGCCACCTCGATGCTCCCCCGGGGCGCGCAGAAGAAGATCGTCATCTACACCACGCAGTGGTGCGGCTACTGCTCGCGCGCCAAGCGCCTCCTCAACAGCAAGGGGTGGGAGTTCACCGAGATCGACGTCGACGGCGACTCCGAGAAGCGCGCCTGGCTCGCCCGGGTCACGCGTCAGCGCACAGTCCCGCAGATCTTCATTGGCGAGGAGTCCGTCGGCGGGTACGACGACATTGCCGCGCTCGATCGACGAGGTGAGCTGGACCGCAAGGTGATGGGGCAGTGAACGAGATTACCGTCGAGCCGCCTGCCACCACGCTCGACACCATCGGGCTCTACTGCGCGCGCGCGGTGTTCGTCGCGGTGCTCGTCGGCATGGTCGAGGGGCTCGTGGTGTCGAAGCTGGCCGAGGTGTCGGTGAGCGGCATCGGCATCGCCACCGCGGGGCTGTGGGTGCCCGCGGCGTTCCTCTTCCTCTTCCCGGCCGCGCTGCTCAAGCGCGTGCAGTCGAAGCAGGCCGTCGCGCTCGGGCTCGCCGTCGCGTTCGGCGCGGGGCTGCTCGTCGCGCGCGCGGCCAAGCTGCCCATCGTGGCCGAGTCCGCGGGCGCGCTCGCCCTCGCGTACGTCGCGAGCCAGATCGACTTCGACCCGGCCTTCCGCAAGCCGATCTCGATCGCCGGCATCCTCCTCGCGGTGGCGCTGCAGCTCTACGCCGCGCACTGGGTCGACGCGCACCGCGCGTTCGCGAGTCTGCTCGTGGAGCGCACCACGGTGCCGCGCTTCATGCTCCGCACCGTGCTGCGTCGCTTCGTCTGATGGCCTGGCTCTACCTGCTGCTCGGGGGCGTGCTCGAGTGCGTGTGGGCCGTGGGCCTCAAGTACACCGAGGGATTTACGCGCCCGCTGCCGAGCGCGCTGGTCATCGTCGCCATCATCGGCAGCATGTGGCTGCTCGCGATCGCCGCGCGCACGCTGCCGATCGGGACGGCCTACCCGGTGTGGGTCGGCATCGGCGCCGTCGGCTCGGTGCTCCTCGGCGCGCTCTTCTTCAAGGAGCCGCTGGGCGCGCGGCGGTTGTTGTTTTTGTCGCTGCTGGTCGTGGGGATTGTTGGGTTGAAGCGGGGTTCGTAGCGGGGCACGGAGGACGTG
>JALHOE010000128.1 GCA_022843175.1 Deltaproteobacteria bacterium | reverse complement strand
GCGCCGGGACCCGGCAACCGCAGCCGGCCTCTTCGGGGCTCGCGCCGTCGGCGGCGGGCCCGGTCTCGGAGCCGGGCGGCGCGCCGCCGGCGCCGTCGATCCCCTCGAGCCACTGCCGCTTGGCCAACACGATGGCGCCCGGCGAGTGGAGGAAGAAGCTGCCCGAGGCGGTGAGCTGCTTCTTCCGCGCGACGACGCGGTACTCGTAGCTCGCGTCGTCCGCGGCCGTCGCGTCGGCATAGGTGAGCCCGGTCACCTGCCCGAGCCTCTGCCACGGCGCGGCCTTCCCGTCGCGCCGATACACCACGTAGCCCGCGTCGGCGTCGGGCGACGAGGTCCAGGTGAGGGTGAGCGCGTCCCTGGTGTTGCCCGGCTCGGCCGGCCCCGGCGCCCGCGCGACGAACAACCGCAGCGTCGGATCGCCGAGGAGCGCGAGGTGGATCGAGCGCGCCGACGAGCCGGTGTCGTAGCTGGTGCCGGAGTTGTTGGCGGTGGCGACGAACGCTTCACCGAACGTGCGCATCGCGCCGAGGTGATGGAGGTGGTGCCAGGGCCGCGCGAACCACGCGGTCGCGAGCACGCCGCCCTCGGAGCCGAGCGCCGCGCGGAGGAAGTTGTCCTTGTAGGACCAGTCGCCGAAGTACGAGCCGAACAGCCCGAGGAACGCAGCGCGGGGCGCGCGCTTCGCGAAGTCGCCGGTGTTGCCGACGCCGCCCGCGCCGGTGGGGTTGCCGCCGCCACACCCGAAGGCGAGCCCGTAGCCGGCGGGGTCGGCGAGCGCGTCGAAGAACGGCTTGCCCGACTCCGGGCCGATTCCATAGATCGAGTATGAATCGCGCCACGCGATGCGGGAGAACGCCTCGCCGGAGAAGTAGCCGAAGCTGTCGGCGACGAGGGTGCGCGGGGCGTACGTCTTCTGGCCGGTGCGGAACGCGTGATCGGCGTCGAGGTAGCGCTTGAGGAGCGCCGCCTCGTCGAGCGGCGCGAACGCCGGCATCTCGAAGAAGTCGACCCGGCCGACCGCGAGATCGAGATCGCTCGGGAGGCGCGAGGGATCGAACTTGCCGTCCCCCGCTTTGTTCACGAACGCGCCGACGCCGCCGAGCTCCGCGGTGTCGGGCCACATGCCGTCGAGATCGCCGTAGTAGGTGTCGGCGGGCCACGCGCCCTTGTGGTCGGCGTGGCCGTCGGGGTTGATCGAGCCCGAGAACGCGCGCGGGACGCGCCCGAGGAGGAACGCAGCGGCGAGGCGCGGTCCGTGCTTGGTCGCGAGCGCCTGGAGCTTCTCGCGCACCAGCGGCGGCGGATCGGTCGCGGCGACGACGAGCCTCTCGACCTGGTAGCCCTCGCGCGCGAGATCGTCCTCGAGGGTCTTCACGTCCGTGGTCGCGTCGACGACGAGCGCCACCACACCCGGATCGTCGGGGAACGGGACCTCGAAGCCGGCGAGCACATAGGCGTTGCCGCTCGTCGTCGCTCCCTTGCGCTGAACGTTGTACTCCACGAGCTTGCCGGGCGTGACCGCCTTGTCCTCGTAGGAGAGCGTCGCCGCCGGGAGCGCAGCCTCGAGCACCGTCCACGCGCCGGAGCCCTCGCGCTTGCGGATCGCCCACGAGGTGGCGTCGGACGCGGCCTGCCACTCGAGCTTGATCGCGGCGGCCGCCGCGGTGACCTTCACGTGCGGGTCGAGGTCCTCGACTTTTTGTGCGTGGGCAGCGCCGGCGAAGAGCAGGACGGCCGAAGCTGCGGCGACGCGCATGGCTCCTAGAGTACCCTTCGGGGCGTGGGTGTCCTTGTCCTCGTGCGTCACGGTCAGGCGTCGCTGTTCTCCGACAACTACGACCGTCTTTCGGAGCTCGGCGAACGCCAGGCCCGTCTGCTCGGCGAGCATTGGGCGAAGACCGGTGTGGTGTTCGACGAGATCATCACCGGCCCGCGCGAGCGACAGATGGAGACCGCGCGCATCGTCGTCGAGACGTGCGGGAACCTCCCCGAGCCGCGCATGGTCCCGGACTTCGACGAGATGCACGCCGAGGAGCTCCTCCGCAGCAAGCTCCCCGAGCTCACGCTCAAGCACGAGTCCCTCCGCGCGCTGATCAGCGACCTCTCCGGCGTCGGAGATCGCGCCGCCGCGCTCAAGGGCTTCCAGCGGGTGTTCGAGCAGGTGATGGGCATGTGGATCCGCGGCGAGATCGACGCGCCCGAGATCGAGTCCTGGCAGGCGTTCTGCGCGCGCGTCGCCGCTGGCCTCGGCAACCTCCGCGAGGCCGATCAGCGCGGCCGGCGGATCGCGGCGTTCACCTCGGGCGGCACCATCGCCGCGGCGATGAAGACCGCGCTCGACCTGTCCGACGAGAAGATGCTCGACCTCGCCGGGGTCGTGCACAACGCGTCGATCACCGAGCTCGCGTTCACCCGCACGCGACTGACGCCCCTCTCGTTCAACGCGCTCCCCCACATCACGGATCGCGCGCTCGTCACCTCGCGCTAGTTGAGCACGGGCGGCACGATGAAGAGGACCTCGCGCTGCTTGCCGAGGGGGCCGGTCGGCGTGCCCGTCTTCTCGCCGATGACCTGCAGCGTGGCGGTGAAGAGCTGCGCGGTCGTCGTCGGCTTCACGGTGCGGTTCGGCTTGGGCACGACGTTGAAGCAGTGCTTCGGCCCCGGCTTCACCTGGAGGATCGTCTCCATGATGTCGCCGGCTCCCCCGAGCGCCTTCGGCGTCTTGAAGCGGTCGGCGAGGGACGAGGCCGCGAAGGTCACGCAGGTCTCGCCCGTCGTCGGATCCTTTCCGCCCGTCGGCGACGGCTCGATCTTCTCGATGAACGTCTCGACGCTGTCGACCGGGCCGGCCGCGCTCTTGGCCTCGACGTGCACGTCGTAGCGAAGGCTCCCGAGCGCCGCGAGCACCGCGTCGACGATCTGCGTGTTGAGGCCGCTGCCGTCGTGGTTCACGTTGATCACGAGCTTGCACTTGCCGCCGGGCGCGTCGGGCGCGACGCCCGCGCCGCCGAAGCCGGTGCAGCACTGACCGACCGGGCAGGCCGGACCGTGGGTGAAGTCCTCGGGATCGGCGTACGACTTGGTCTCGTCGACGAGGTACTCCATGTCGCCGAACGGGCCGAGCATCCAGTTCCGATTGCGCGCGGCGCTCACCACGCCCGTCTTCGGCCCGGCGGCGGGGCCGCTCACGTAGGTGAAGGCGCCGACGTTCAGCGCGCGCGCGTCGTCGGCGGCGGCCCCGATGAACCACGCGCCCCTGGCCTTGAGCGCGGCGGCGAGGTCGGCGAGCTTCGGTGACTCGAAAGAGTAGTTGTCGATGTAGACGCGCGAGCTGTTGGTGCAGGTCGTCGCGCCGGGCTGGTAGATGCAGTAGCCGGTGGCGGGGGGCGGAATCGGCGCCGTGCGCACGATGCCGTTGTGGAACATCGCGTCCGACAGCTCGAGGAGGATCGGCAGCGCGCCGGCGCGGAAGCGGAGCGCGCCGTAGTGCGTCGCGGTGTCGGCGACGGCGGGACGCGACCCGCCGCTGCACCCGTTCATCGGGGGCCAGGTGAGCAGCTTGCCGGTGAGGGCGTAGTGCAGCGCCGCGACCTGGTTCTCCGGCAGATCCTCGCCGACCGACACGCGCAGCCCCTTGACCGCGGCGACCGCGGCGGCCTTGTCGTTGGTGACGGCCGTGAGCTGGTAGTACGGATCGTCGGAGGTGGGCGTCGTCAGACCGTAGGACGCCGTGTTGCACGTGCCGAACTGGTTCGGCAGGTAGGACGGCAGACAGTAGAACTTCGAGAGCCCGAGGTCGTAGCAGGACGTCGTCCCGGCGCACGAATAGAACGGCGCCGTGCACACCGGATAGGTGGTCACCGAGTCCCAGTTCCAGGTGGGGAAGTCGTCGTGGCCCGCGATGCCGATGCCGACGTCGTCGAACTTCGTCTTGAGCGCGTCGATGATCGAGCCGAGGTTCGTCTTGAGGTTGGTGAACTCCGCGTCCATCGAGGCCGTCGTGTCGACGACGATGCCGAGGTCGCCCTTGTTCAGCGTCGTCGCGAGGGCGAGCGGCGCGCTCGTGGGGATCGGCGAAGTCGACCCGTCCGCCGAGTACGGCACGACGAAGTAGAACTTGCCCGCCTTCTCCGGCGTGATCGCCGGGTCCCGCGCGCCCGCGGCGCCGAGGAGCGCGATCTCGACGAGGTCCGAGGCGCCGTCGCCGTCTGTGTCGACCTTGGTGCGGTCGGTCTCCGATGCGTCGAGCGCGCAGTTGTTGTTCTTGTCCTCCTCGCCGTCGGCGAGCAGATCGCCGTCGCTGTCGCGATCGAGGTAGTCGGGGACGCCATCGCCGTCGCTGTCGCGGAGCGGCTTGAACGCGTCGGCGGCCGTGGGGGCGGCCACGCCGCGCGACTCGCACAGGTCGAAGACGCCGTCGCCGTCGCTGTCGGTGTCGCGGAACGACGGCTTGCCGTCGCCGTCCGGATCGGTGACGCCGTCGTCGAGATCGAGGATGAGGTCGTTGTCGGAGTCGATGTCGTAGACGTCGGGGATGCCATCGCCGTCGGTGTCGACCAGGCCGACGTACTTACCCGCCCCGTCCGCGAGCTCGATCTGGTCCGAGAGGCCGATCGTCTTGTCGGTCTTGGTCGAGTCGTGGTCGTTGTCGAAGTCGACGTAGTCGGGCCGGCCATCGCTGTCGAAGTCGTACGGTTTGAGCGGCTCGCACGCAGGGAAGCCCAGCTTGGCGAGCATCGACGCGGGCGGGCAGACCTCGTCCCGATCGGGCAGGCCGTTTCCGTCGGAGTCGGTGTCGCGGAAGTTCGGGAGGCCGTCGCCGTCGGCGTCGTTGATCTCGGCGATCGGCTCCGCGCAGCCCTTCTCGATCCACTCCACGACGTCCGGGATGCCGTCGCCGTCGCTGTCGAGGTCCTGCCAATCGGGGACGCCGTCCTTGTCGGTGTCGACGTCGCCGCCGGGCGCGCCCCTACCCTCGATGGCGTCGGTGATGCCGTCGCCGTCGGTGTCGACGCCGCAGCCGGGGACGATGCCGCCGTCGCCCGCCTCCATCGGCGGCGCGGCGTCGTCGAGCGGACGGGTGTCGAGCGCCATGTCCAGGGTGTCGACGGAGGTGTCGGCGGCCCCGGTGTCCGCCTGCGCGGTGTCCGGCGTCGTCGAGTCCGGCGCGCCGGCGTCGGTGTTGGGCGAGGCGACGCCGGGATCGTCGCTGCCGGCCGCCGTACACGCAGTGACGGACACAGCGAGGAGGAGCCCACAAAGGGAAGACATCGGACGCATGGGGGCCGGGGGGCTTGCCATGGATTTGCGACGCAAGCCAGGGCTTGTTCCGCCGCATTGTCTGTCTCACGTTGCAGCGGTCACGCTACCCTCACCACGCCGATGGATCTCGTCGACAGGACCAAGCCGGTGCGCGCGGGCGAGGAGCTCGATCAAGCGAAGCTCGAGGCGTTTCTCCACGAGCACATCCCCGCGCTCTCGGGCGCGATCTCGGTCGAGCAGTTCCCGAGCGGGCACTCCAACCTCACGTATCTCGTGCGCGCGGGCGAGCGTGAGCTGGTGCTGCGCCGGCCGCCGTTCGGGAGCAAGGTGAAGACCGCGCACGACATGGGGCGCGAGTTCCGAATCCTCTCGCGGCTGCACGCGATCTACCCCAAGGCCCCCAAGCCGCTCGCCTACACCGACGACGCGTCGATCCTCGGCGCGCCGTTCTACGTGATGGACCGCATCCGCGGCCTCATCCTGCGCCGCGCGCTGCCCAAGGGCTTCGACCTCACGCCCGAGATGGCGCGCGCGCTCTCGGAGTCCACGATCGACGGCCTCGCGGAGCTGCACGCGGTGGACTACGCCGCCGCCGGCCTCGGCGATCTCGGCAAGCCGGAGGGCTACGTGATCCGCCAGGTCACCGGCTGGACGAAGCGCTACGAGGACAGCCGCACCGACGACATCCCCGACGTCGACGCCATCGCCAAGTGGCTCGCCGAGCGGATGGAGGCGGCCTCGGCGCGCTCCACGGCGGCGCTCATCCACAACGACTGGAAGTACGACAACCTCGTGCTCGACCCGGACGAGCCCACGCGGATCATCGGCGTGCTCGACTGGGAGATGTCGACCGTCGGCGATCCGCTGATGGACCTCGGCACCGCCCTCTCCTACTGGGTCGAGCCCGGGGACCCCGACGAGCTGAAGATGTTCGCCTTCGGCCCCACCTTCGCGCCGGGGAGCATGACGCGCGTCGAGCTCGTCGACCGCTATCGCAGCAAGAGCGGCCTCCCCCCGTTCGACCCGCTGTTCTACTTCTGCTTCGCGCTGTTCAAGACCGCCGTCGTCGCCCAGCAGATCTACTACCGCTACAAGCACGGGCTCACGAAGGACGAGCGCTTCGCGATGATGATCGTCGGCGTGCGCCTCCTGGCGCAGCAGGCCGTGCGCGCCGCAGAGCGGGGGACGATTTAGTTCTGGAGCCGCGAGCGTGAGCGAGCGGGTTGTCACCGAATGACAACCCGCTCCCTGACGGTCGCGGCTCCCTGCTAGTTCAGCACCGGGGGGACGATGAAGAGCACCTCGCGGTCGGTGCCGAGCGCGAAGGTGCCGCCCGTCGGCTTGACCGCGTGCACCTTGAGGTACGCCTTGAACGTCTGCGGCGCCGTCGTGGCGGGGACGCCGGTGTTCGGCTTCGGCACGACCGAGAAGCAGTAGTAGTTGCCGGGGTTCACCTGACGGATCGTCTCGGCGATGTCGCCGGCGCCGGGGAGCGCCTTCGGGGTGTTGCGCGCGTCGGTGAGCTGGCTCGCGGGGAAGGTGACGCACGCCGTACCGGTGACCGGATCGGTGCCGCCGGCCGGCTGCGGCTCGACCTTGTCGACGAAGCGGCTCACGACGTCGATGGTCTCGCCGGCAGCGTTGTAGGCCTCGACGTAGACGTCGAAGCGAATCGTGTTGAGGAGCGCGTAGACGCCGTCGACGATCGAGGTCGACATGCCGCCGCCCGCGGTGGTGATGCTGTAGACCGAGCGGCACTGACCGGAAGGGCCGTCGGCCGCGACCGTCGCGCCGGAGACGCCGGTCTTGCAGGTGCCGCCGGTGAACGCCGTGGGAGGGACGTTGGAGTTGCTCTTGTCGGTGATGTACGCGAGGTAGCCGTAGGGATTGCCGACGGCCATGCCGCGTCCTCCGTCGTCCGCGGCGACGCCGATGAACTTCGCCCCGAGCTCGTTGAGCTTGGCGACGAGGTTGTCGGCGTTGTAGGTGCTGATCCCTGCCGAATACGGATACTGATTCGCGGCGTCGTAGCTCGTCCCCGTCTTGTTGAGTGCGCGGCGACCGTTGTGCATGGGGGCGTCGGTGATGCCAATGAGGATCGGCAGCGCGTCGCTGCGGAACCGCAGCGCGCCGAACGTGCCGGCGGGCGGCGAGTCGGCGGCGATCGAGCCGCCGGGCCACGCCAGCGCGACGCCCGTGAGCGCCTTGTAGTACGCGTGCACCTGCGACTCGGGGACGTCGTAGCCGTCGTGCACGGCGAGCGAGTTGGCTGCGGCCTGCGCCGCAGTCGTGACCGTCGTGACGAAGCCACTCGGGGAGGTGTTGTAGTACGGCCGATCGCCCGGCCAACCGAACGTTCCGTAGTTGTAGTCGTCGTGCCCGGCGACCCCGATCCCGAGGTCGGGGATGCGCGTCTTGAGCGCCGGGATGATCGTCGCCGAGAGGCTCGACTTCAGGTTGGCGATCTCGCCGCCCATCGAGCCGGTGGTGTCGACCACGAACCCGACGTCGCCCTTGTTGAGCGTCGTCGAGAGCGCGAGCGTGGAGTTGGCCGGCGTGGGCTTGGCCGAGCCGTCGACCGAGTAGGGCTCGACGAAGTAGAACTTGCCGGCCTTGGCGGGCGTCGACGCCGGATCCTTCGCGCCCGCCGCGCCGAGCAGCGACACCTCGACGAGATCGCTCACGCCGTCGCCGTCGGTGTCGGCCTTGAGTCGGTCGGTCTCCGCCGCCGCGACCGCGCAGTTGCCGTCCTTGTCCTCCAGGCCGTCGGCGAGGAGATCGCCGTCGGAGTCCTTGTCGAGGTAGTCGAACGCGCCGTCCATGTCGGTGTCGCTCAACGGCAGGGTGTAGTCGGCGGCGGTGGGCGCGGCCTTGCCGCGGGCCTCGCACGAGTCGGGCACGCCGTCGCCGTCGCTGTCGGTGTCGCGGAAGGCCTGCTTGCCGTCGCCGTCGGGGTCGGTCACGCCGTCGTCGAGATCGAGGATGAAGTCGTTGTCGGAGTCGCGGTCGTACAGATCGGGCACGCCGTCGCCGTCGCTGTCGACGAGCCCGACGTACTTGCCCGTCGCGTCGGAGAGCTCCACCTTGTCGGCGAGGCCGAGCGTCTTCTCGGTCTTCGACGAGTCGTGATCGTTGTCGAAGTCGAGGTAGTCGGGCACCCCGTCGCCGTCGAAGTCGTAGGGCTTGCCGGTCGCGCACGCGGGGAACGCGAGCTTGGTGAGCACCTCGATCGGCGGGCAGGCCTCGTCCTTGTCGGGCAGGCCGTTGCCGTCGGAGTCGGTGTCCTGGAAGTTGGGGATGCCGTCGCCGTCGGCGTCGTTCTTGTCGTCGAGCGGCGAGGCGCATCCCGCGGCGACCCACTCGACGACGTCGGGGATGCCGTCGTTGTCGCTGTCGAGGTCTTTCCAGTCGGGGACGCCGTCGGTGTCGGTGTCGACGTCGCCGCCGGGCGCGCCCTTTCCCTCGATGACGTCGGTGATGCCGTCGCCGTCGCTGTCGAGGCCACAGCCGGGGATGATGCCGCCGTCGCCCGCTTCGGCCGGCGGCGCGCTGTCCTCGGGCGGACGCGTGTCCTCGGGCGGGGTGACGCTCGTGTCGTCGGCGGTGCCGCCGCTATCGGTCGACGCTCCGGTGTCGTCGGCGCTCACCGAGCCGGTGTCGCCTCCCCCGGTTCCCTCGCCGATGTCGCTGCTGCCCCCCGCGGAGCAGGCTGCCGTCGTTCCCAGCAAGACCAACAAGCAAGCGAAGCGATGCGAACGCATAACGCCTTCTGCCACGACCCGGATAAACGATCCACGGCGGCCGAGTCACACAACGTGTGACTCAGGGGCAGGTTGTCAGCGGCGCGAGGGGCTTGGCCGGGTTGGACGCGGCGCCGCCGTCGGGCGTGAAGGTGTACGCGGTGAGCGTGGATTCGATGACGGCGAGCGTCTGATCGAGCTTCTTCACGGTGGTGGACGCCGCCTCGGCGACGCAAACGAACTTCGGGCGACCGCACACCGGGATGCCCTCGCAGGGCGTCGTCGGCGCGGCCTTCTGCAGGACCTCGTCCCCATAGAGGATGCGGCCGTTGACCATCGTCATGCGGACGTCGCGCGGGGTGACCGCGAGGAGGGCGTCGTAGGGCTTGGTGGAGTCGCCGCCGATGACCATCAGGTCGGCGTATTTGCCGACGGCGATCGAGCCGACCCACTTGTCGATCCCGAGGATCTTGGCCGGCTTGCTGGTGACCATCTCGACGAGCTCCTTGCTCGGGAGGATGCCGCCCCAATTCGCTTTGTCGTAGGCGCTCGCGTAGCGGAGCTCGTCGAGCAGGTTGATGCTGCCGGAGAGCGACCAGTCCGGCGCCAGGGCGATCTCGATGCCCTGCGCGCGGGCCACGGGGATGTTGGTCGTCGAGCCGTAGAGCACGACGTTGGACTTCGGCGACCACACGAGCTTCGCCCCGACCGCCGCCATCTTCTTGAACTCGGGCTCGCCGAGCGCGGTGCCGTGCACGATCACCGTCTTGGCCGCGAGGAAGCCCTTGTCCTCGAGCGTCTTGAACTCGTTGAAGATCGTGGAGCCGACCTTGCCCTCGGCGACGTGGATGACGTACGCGTTCGACGCCGTCCACGACCCGGCGTCCAACGACGGCAGCGAGCCGACCCCGAGGGTGTTGGTGGTGACGCCGTCGTCGCCGCCGAAGTCGCTGTCGTTGTAGCCGAGGCTACGGATGACGGACTGGTAGCAGTTCTGCTCGCCGTTGTGACCGACCATGGACGTGGTGCCGGCGACGAGCGCCTTCACCTCGCTGTACTTGTTCATCTCGCACTCGAGATCGCCGCCGCCGGTCGCGACGCTGCCGGTCATCGGGTTGTACTTGTCGCGCTTGAACGCGGTGTACGTGGGATCGCCCTGCCACGCGTTCGAGTCGTTGTAGAGCTTGCCGCCGGGAGGCGACCAATCGCTCTGATCGAACACGTTGTAGAGCACGTGGTTGTGCGCATCGATCAACCCCGGGAAGACGATGCCCTTGGTGTCGATGACGGTGGCCCCTGCGGCGTCGGCGTGGGAGGCGCAGGACACGTCCACGCAGACGATCTTGTCGTCCTTGACCACCACCTCGCCGGCGATCGGCCCGGTGGGCGTGACGATGGTGCCGAGGATGCGGAAGCGGTTGGTGGCGCCGACGGTGACGGTGGGGCCCGCGCCCGCGTCGATCGACGGCGTGTCGACGGCGATGTCGGGGACCGACATCGAGTCGGTCACCGTGCTGTCGACGGTGCTATCGCTGACCGGCGCATCGACGGTGCTGTCGGTGCCGGGCGCGTCGCCGAAGCCCCCGAGGTCGGGGCGATCCGCGTCGTCGACGGGTTGGGGCGCGACGGTCTCGTCCGCGCACGCCGTGAACAGGACAGCGCCCAGTACTAGCCATCGCGAACGCACGCGGTCAGCCTAGCATCGGTTCTTCGATGCGCTTCGACGGCGACGCGCGAGCGTCCACGCGAGCAATCCGGCCAGCGCGAAGCCCGAGGACTGAGTCGTCGGCGAGAGCCGACAGCCGCAGCCGCCCTGGAGATCGGCCGACGCGTCGACATCGGCGGTGGGGCCGACGCCGCCGTCCGGCGGATCGACCGTCTGCCCGCCGGGGCCCGCCATGCGGATGTCCTCGGCGACGAAGCTGCCCGTCCCGCTCATCGCGGGGTCGATCCGCAGGCGGGTGATCGTCCCCTGCCACGCGGGGTTCTTCGTCATGTCGACGACGAGATCGCGCACCTCGGCGCCAGGCCCCGGCGCCTCCACCGCACGAGCCTCGTCGAAGTCGGGCTTGTCCTTGGTGGCGAAGTAGACCTTGAGGTTGCCCTGCAGCCCGCTCTTGGCGCGGATGCGCACCGTTTGGAACATCGCCGCGTCGAACGACGTCTCGGGCCCGATCACCTGCGGGTCATCGCCGGTCGTGTCGACGACCATCGCCTTGGTCGCTTCGTCGAGCTTGGTCGTGGCCGCGCCCGCCGCCGTCCAACCCTCGAGCGTGCCGCCGTCGAACGTCCACTTCGTCCGCGAGAACACGTCGACCTGCGACCACGCGCGGAGATCGCCGCCGTTCCAGGTCTGACCGCTCGGGTTCACCGGCTTCGCATCGAAGTCGGCCTTGGAGTAGATGCCGTCGACGTTCTTCACCCAGAACCGCACGTCCGGGTGATCCGCGGCGCCGAGCGAGTAGCCGACCGCCCGCACCTTGAGGCGGATGCGCTTGGTCTCGCCGATCCCGAAGGCGTTCATGTGGAACGTCATCGACTGGCCGGGGCTCGTGCGCGGCGGCTGGTCGGTGCGGCCGTCGGCGTCGTTGAGCGCGAACTCGGGGTTCACGGCGTTGGACTCGATCGTCCAGGTCAGCGCCTTGACGAAGGGCTCCTCGATCCACACCGCGAGGTCGACGTTGGGCGAGGTCTTGTCGCCGCCGTTCTTGATCATCAGGTCGACGAAGTACTCGTCGCCCTCGACGCGGTCGCCGACGCCCTTGCTGGAGTTGTCGTCGATGCGGTCGCCGGCCTCGCTCTTGGTGGAGAGCTCGTAGCCGGCGGTCATCGGCGGCGTCACCGGGCCGTCGCCGGGGCAGTCGGTGACGTGCGGCGACGGCGGATCGGAGATGTCGGCCGTGGGCTTGCCGCAGGACGCGCAGATCTGCGCGCGGTTCGGCAGGTTGATGTCGTAGGCCTTGTAGCCCGCGCCCTTGCCCTCCTTGGCGCCGTACGGCACGCGGACGAGGCCCCAGATCTTCTCCTGGTAGGGGTAGTTGCCCGCGGAGAGGCCGCCGGGATCGCGGTACTGCTTGCGCGAGGCGGGGTAGGCCGGGTTGTTCGGGTTGTTGCTGAACGCGAACCCGTTGTAGGCCCACGTCGCGAAGTACCAATCCTCGATGATGTCGACGCGCCGGTCGCCGACGTTGGGACCGTACTGCCACTTGCCCGCGTAGATCTGGCTGCCGACCGAGGTGTTGTAGCCGGCGTCGTTGGCGACGCGGTTGACGTCGTAGGACGGAAGCGCGTGCGTCGAGTCCATGCCGCTCGTCACCTGCATCAGGCCGTACCCGCAGTCGCAGGCGACGATCGTGCGCTGGTAGCCGGGGCAGTCGGGGCCGGTGGGGACACAGAACTGATTCCAGCCGATCGACTCGTGCGCGCTGATCGCCTTGAGGAGGACGCAGGGGAAATGCGCAGGCACCTTGCTCGGGACCTTGGGCTTGTTGTTGCCGTCGGTGAGATCGAGCGTGTAGTTCCAGCCGAGCGCGCCGTACTTCGCGGGGCCCTTCGCGATCTCGTCGAAGATCGTGGAGAGCTCGCTGAACGTCGGGTTGTTCTTCTTGACCGGGTCGACGCGACACTTGATGCCGCTCCGCCACGGGCAGGAGTGGACCGGGATGCCGTACGACGGACAGTAGGTGGGGCCGCACTGCGCCTCGGCGCGCGAGGGCGCGAGCACCGCGGCGATCGCGGCGGCGTGGGCGAAGAGCACCGCGAAGCGGCGGCTCACAGCGCACCTCCCGACACGAACCCGAGGGGCTCGACGAAGTGCGCGCTCGGGACGTCGAGCCGCTGCGTCTTGTTCGTGAGCGGATCCCAGCCGACGACCAGCGGTGGGTCGAACGTTGTCGGAGCCTTCGGCGAGTGCCGCAGCGCGACCCAGCGGCCGTCGGTGTGGGTCGCTTGATCGTCGCCGTCGCCGAGGGGAGAGAGCAGACGATGGTGCCCCGCTTGGAGCACGGCGAGGCCCTTGTCGCCGTCGCTCGAGAGCGCGACGTCGCCGCTCGGCAACGCGAACGGCATGGGGTGGTCGTTGGGCGTGCGATAGAGCGTTTTGAGCGCGAGCGTGGAGACGTCGAGCGACGAGACCTCGCCGAGGTTGGCGAACACGACCGCGTTGTGGACCTTGTCGAACGAGAAGTCGCGGGCGAACGGCACGACCGGCGCCACGCGCGTCGTGCCGCTCGGATCGAGGAGCACGATCGCCGCGCCGCCCGCCGACGAGTGATAGACGACGAGCTCGTCGCGCGCGGTGAGCGCGCCGAGGAACGCTTGATACCCCTGCCCCTTCCACACGGTGCGGGTGGCGCCGGTGATCGGGTCGACGTCGTCGACGGTGAGCGTGTCGGTGCGGAGCACGAGCTTCTGCGCCTCGTCGGCCGGCGGGTCCTGGCCGTCGACGCCGCGGGCGACGTAGACGCGGCCGCTCTTGGTGACGAGCGGCGTGGCCGCGCGGGCGACGCCGCCGCACAGGCGCGTGAACCGACCGCTCTCGACGCGATAGAGCGCGCCGTCGTACGAGGTGCCGCGCGGCGCCTCTTCGCTGACGACCACGAACGCGACCTCGCCCAACGCCGCGCCGCGCACCGCCGAGCCCTTGGTGTGCGCGAGCGTCGCGAGGCCGCGGACCGAGGCGACGTTCTTGCCGAGGTCGAGCGTCGCGATGGCGACCTCGGTCTGGAAGCCGTCGACCTCGCCGTGCGCGAAGACCAATTGCGCGAGCGGCGCCGCGGCGGCGGGCGCCGGATCGCTCGCGCGTGCATCGCGCTTTCCGTCTCGGGAGACAGCGATCGCGCCGGCGACGCCGGCGACCGCGAACGACAGCAACGCGATGCGAAGGGAGCGCTTCATCACGCGCGCAAGTCTAGCAGCGGAGTCACTTACGTCGACGACGAGCGGCGACGCGTCACCGTCGTGTGACGGTCACTCGAGCCCCGGGGTCAGAAGCCGCAGGCGTCGCTCGTCACCGCGTGATCGAGGCCACCGAGCGGATCGATGAGGAACCGCACGAGGAAGCTCTTCGGCGCGGCGCGGAACAGCGCGTGACGCGCCTCGCCCAAAGCGAGACCGGCGAGCGGCGTCCACACCAGATCGAGCGCCGACGCGCGGACCGCGTTGCCCTCGAAGACGTACTCCCACACCGCGGACGCGCCGGTCGTGAAGGCGAGCGACCCCGCCCAGCCGAAGCCGCACGCGCGCGCGCGGAAGTGCAGCTCCATGCCGAGCAGCGTGTGACCGACGGCGTTGATGTACCAGGCGTCGCCGTCCCACTCGAACGCGCGCCGCTTCGGATCGAACCGCGGCGCGGTGGTGAACGTCTCGCCCCACCGTTCGCCGAGCGCGTGGGTCTCGGCGAAGGGGTGCGGCCACAGGAAGATCTCGACGGTGCGCATGGTGGTGAACAGCGCCGCCGCGTGGACGAACGGGCGGGCGTAGCGCGGGGCTTCGCTCGACGGCGGGCTCACGCTCGCGGCCGCTTCGGGGGAGCCGGCCAGCGCGAGGACGAGGAGCGCGCTCACCGCGGGAGCCTCGCGCGAACCTCGTTCACGTCGGGCTTGCCCCCGACCTTCCGGTAGATCACGCGCCCCTCACCATCGAGCATGATGAACGCGGGGACGCCCTGGATGCCGTAACGAAGCGCCACCTCGGCGCCCTCGTCCTCCTGGACGTTCACCTTGATGAAGCGAACCCTGCCGTGCATCTCTCGTTCGAGCCCGTCGACGACGGGCTTGGCCAGAAGGCACGCGCTTCAATAGTTCGAGTACATGTCGAGGAACACCGGCGCTCGCTCGCTCGTGGCCACGCGCAGCGCCTCGCGCGGATCCCTCGGCATGCTCCCCGGGCGCAGGACCAGGTAGGCGGCGACGAACGCGCCGACCTGGAGCACCCACGCGTACTTCTTCTTGCGCCGCTCCAGCATGATCCCGAAGACCAGGAGCCCGCCGCACAGGGCGAGGAGCGCGTACGTGACGAACGGCGGCATGCCGCAGTCTACCTCGCGACCGGCTTGAGACCGGTCGTCTGCGCGACGCAGGCGATCGGCGAGGCGCAGCCGCACGCGTTGCCGCCGCCGTCCTCGAGCGTGAACGCGTGCTCGATCGTCACGCCGCCGGCTTCGGTCAGCGTCCGTTCGACGTCGAGGTTGATCCCGTTGCACAGCACCACGTTCGAGATCCGCGCGGTAGCCCCGAAGAGCACGAGGCCGGCGCGGGCGTTGTCCTTGAGGAACGCGCGGTCGAGGGTGAGCTCTCCCACGTCGTAGCGGCCGCCCTCGTAGGCGCGGGTGACCACTGCGATCCCATCGCCAAGGGTCCCGAGGGCGCTCGTCCGCGTCCGAAGCACCGCGAGATCGCGCGCCTCGACGACCGAGCCGAACACGATCAACCCGGCGATTTGGGCCCCATCGACGAGCACATCCGCGAGCGAGGCCCGGCTCGGCCCCCCTTCCCCGACGTCGATGACGATCCCGGCGCCGTTGCGATCGCTCGTGGTCGAGCGGAGGTCGCGCAGCCTCATCGAGGCAAGAGAGACGGTCGACCCCTTCACCGTGAGGCCGATGCCGACCACGTCCTCGATCGTGACCCCCTTGGCCTCGACCTCGCTCCGCTCGAAGAGGATCCCCGTCGCCTCCTCGCCGCTCACCGCGCGGACGGTGACGTCCTCGACGGTGGCCAGCGCGTCGGCGAGGTCGAGCCCGACCCCCTCGTGCCCCTCGAAGAGCGACCGCACGACGCGCACCGCCAACCGCTGCTTGCCGAGCTGCTTGTGCACGGTGAACCCGGCCGCGGGCGACGAGGCGGTCCCCGCGGTCTTGCGGACGATGGAGTCCTCGACGTCGGCGCGCGAGTCGACCACCAGCACGCCGAACACGATGCTGTCCTCGACGACGCTTTTGCGAAGGGTGAGCGTGCTCGGCGCGCCGCTCTTCTCGCCGGCGCGCGCTTGGACGCCCTGGCCCGGCTTGCCCGCGCTGCCGAGCGGGCTGCGGGTGTTGCGAACGACCGACTGTTCGATCGTGAGCACCGCGCCCGACGCGAAGACGCCGATGTCGCGCGTGCGCTCGACGAGCGATCCGCGCATGACGAGCGAGGCCACGCCCGAGAAGTCCTCGACGTCGATCCCGCGGTCGCCGGTGTCGTGCACCCACACGTTGGTCAGCGTGGTCCGGCCGCTCGCCACTCCGATCCCGACGCGGTCGCCGGTGACGCCGACGTCGCGCAGGTCGAGATCGCTCGAGACGTCGACGGCAAAGTTGCCTCGCCCGACGATCGTCACCTTGGTGGCGCAGCGGCCGAGGATCGTCGTCGGCTTGTTCACGACGAGGTCCTCGACGTAGCGCCCGTCCGTGACCACGACCGCCGCGCCGGCCGGCGCCGCGTCGATCGCGCGCTGGATGGTGGGGAACGGGTGCGCCTCGGTGCCGTCGGCGGTGGCGGGGTCGGCGGCGACGTCGACGTACCGATGGTCGCTGAACGCGCCGAGCTTCCACTTGGCCGACTCGCACGGCCCGATCGGTCGGCACGCGGCGTCGCCGGGCACGGCCATGGTTCCCTCGCCGCACGAGGGCGCGCTCGGTGGCGCGGACGCGCCGACGGCGACACAGGTCCCGTCGACGCGCGGCAGCTCGTTGCTTCCGCAGCTCGCGAGCTTCACCTCGGGCACCGGCGGGGCCGGCGCCTCGGCTTTCGCCGAGCACGCGCTCACTCCGCAGGCGAGACCGAGGGCGGCGGCGCGAGCAGCTCGCGCAAGCGCGCGCGCAGGGCGACGATCTTCGCGCGGTGCGCGAACAGGAGCGCGAGGATCGAGAGAGCCCAAAGTCCCGCGAAGGGTAGCAGCGCGGTCGTCGTGACGTACACGAGACGCGGGGTGAACGGCCGCTCGCGGGTGACGAGCTCGCGGGTCGCGTGCGCGTAGCGTTCGGCGCTCGGCAGCGGCAGGGCGACCGGCGCGACGCCGCGAAGGATGCCCCCGCCCGCCGTCTGCGCCGCGAAGTTGCCGACCGCGGTCTTTTCGTCGTTCTTCGAGTCGTAGGCCACGAGCTTGGAGACGCTCTCTTTGCCGTCGGCCGGCGGCGACGCCGCCGGTAGGTCGAGCGCTCGAGTCTCCGGCGCCCGGTCGAACGACTTCGACGCCGCGAGGGAGACGAGCACGGCGAGGCCGGCGCCGCCCACGATCGCGAGTCGCGCGAGCGTGCGTGGCGACCCGGTGAGCAGCCGGCCGCTGATGCGGAACGCGATCATCACGGCGACGCCGGCGATCGTCGCGACAAAGACCGGCGCGGCGACGAACCACAGCCCGCCGAGGGCCACGGCGAGGAGCGCGCGGTCGCGCCGGGTCGACGCCGCGAGCCACGCCGCGAGTACCGCGATCGCGAGCGCGAGCCCGTGCTCGACGGAGACCAGCCACACCACGCGATCGCCGCCGAGGACGGCGATCGGATGCACCGAGTGCGGGAGCCCGACGGTGACCGTCGACCGGCTCGCCGTCAGCGGGTGATCGGGCGTGGGCACCGCGAGCACGCCGAACAACCGGGACAGGCTCGCGCTCGACAGGCTCTGCACCCGCACCGTGTGGTTGCCCTTGCGCAGCCCGATCATCAGCGCGTCCTCGCCGTGCATCAGGCGCTCGGCGACGCCGTCGGTCGCGAGGAAGATCGCGCGCCCGGCCGGCTTGAACAGCAGGTGGTCGACGCCGTTGTTCTCGTAGGTGAGCTGCTCGTCGATCACCCAGTCGCCGCGCGGCGTGAGCACCGCGGTGCGCGCGTGATCGCGGATCACGGCGGCGAGCGCCTCGACCGAGGTCAGCGTCTGGACCGAGAGGTCGAGCGTCTCGCCGCGCTTGGCGAGGAACAGGCGCGAGCTCGCCTGGGTGCGCGGCAGCGGGGACTCGGCCGAGTCGATCTGCTTCGCGCTCGCGGCGTCGGTCGAGGCGATGACCCGGTGCTCGCCGTCCGACTCGACGAGCCACCACTCGTAGGACGAGCGCGCGTCCGCCAGCAGCCGCTTGGGCGGCTCGGCGAAGGTGCCGGTGACGGTGATCGTGGCGTTGTTGCCGCCGGTCGGCAGCACGAGCTCGTTGCCCTCGAGCTTCCAGCCGGAGGAGCCGCCGACGTCGAGCACCTTCTCGCCGAGCGTGAGGGGAAGACGAATGACGCCGAGGTCGTTCCCCGAGCGCATCACCAGCCGGTACTCGAAGCTCGTCTCGCGGAGCACGCGAAACGCGCGCGAGAGCTGGAACACCGTCGGCTCCGCGGTCTTGACCTCGCTGCCGCCGTCGAAGTGAACGGTGGCCGCGCTCAGCCCCGAGAGCTTCGTGCCCTCGACCATTCGCCCCGCCGACAGGTTCGCCTCGAGCGAGTTGACCGGGCCGGGGATCGTCAGCGCGAGATCGCCGAGCAGCGTGAGCTTGCCCTTGAGGGTGAAGCGCTTCGCCGCCGTCATCGCGTAGTAGTGGTCGCCCTCGAACCCGATCGCCGCCGGCTTGCCGTCCTCGGTCACGGCATCGAGCCGCACCTTGCTCGGCGGCCCGAACAGCGGGACCGCCACCGGGTGCTCGGCGAGCACCGCGCCCTCCGCGGTGAACCCGAGGACGCCCCCCGCGACCGACCCCTCGAGCACGAGCCGGGTCACCACGAAGCACCGTTCGGTGCATTTCGGCGGCGGCTCCTTCGGCGGCTCGGGGTGCGCGTGAGCGACCGCGGTCCACAAAACAAGACTGAACACGACGAGAGCTCGCAGCCACCCCATTGGTCGCCTCGCAGGTTGAACGCCTTCTACGAACCAACCAGACAGTCGATCTTGGGAATTTGTTTCCCGCTCGCGGGCGATCAGGGGGCGTCGAGGGCGGCGCGGCGGATCTCGAGCTGCTCGAGGAGCTTCTTGTAGCCAGCGCTGAGCGACGTGGATTTGCCGATCGCGATGGCGTCGTCGAGCGCCTGGCGCTCGGTCTTGGCGTCGCCGGTGGCGTGCGCGATGTCGGCCGAGAGCGCGAGCAGGCGCATGCGGCGCGGACCGTAGGCCTTGGCGAGCGCGCGGGTGATCGCGGCGCGGGCGGGCGCGTGGTGGCCCATCACGAGGTGGATCTTCGCGAGCCGGGCGGGCGGGTTGTAGTCGTTCGGGAAGTCGCGCTCGGACTCCTCGAGCATCGGGACCGCGCGCGCCGGCTCGCCGAGCTCGAGGTACGCGCCCATGCGGTGCGAGTCGAACACCGTGCGGCCCGCGGCGTCGGGCGCACGCGCGGCCTCGCCCTCGAGGAAGGTGGCCCACGCGCGCGCGAGCGACTTCGCGCCCGCCTTGTCGCCGAGGGCCTTGCGCTCCTCGATCAGCACCTCGTAGAGCGCGGAGCGGTCGTCCGCGAGGATCGGCTCCTTCGGGTCGACGACCATCGTGGTGATCGCGTCGACGAAGTGCGCGGCGTCGGGGGTGCCGCGGGCGCAGTCGAGGCCGGCGAGCGCCACGTTGGCGCGCGAGGTCCCGTGCGCCATCCGCGGGAGCTCCTCCTTGGCGAGCGCGGCGCACCCAGCCCGATCCCCCTTCTTCGCCAGCTCCGAAACGCGGTCCTCGACGCTCTTCTCGGTGTGGCCGGCGAGCGCTCGGTCGAGGAGGGACTCGAGCTCGGCGACGGTCGCGCCGCCCGCCCACTTCAACACCACCGCGTCGGTCTTCGGATCGATGACGAACAGCGTGGGCCACGACTCGATCGGGTGCGCCGCGACGAACGCAGCGTTGCCCTCCTTCTCGGTGTCGATCGCGGCCCACACGAACTTGTTCGAGAGGCGAGCCAGCGCGGGATCGCGGAGCACGTAGGCGCGCAGGCTGAGGCAGGTGTGGCACCACGGCGCCCAGACGTCGACGAACAGAAGGCGGTTGTCGGCGCGCGCCCGGGCGAGCGCCCTCGGGTAGTCGTCGTCGATGAACGGGAGCGCGAACGGCTGCTTCGCAGCGGCGACAGGGGGCGTCGCCGGCTTGCTCGGCGCGCAAGCGCTGAGGACGAGGACGGCGAGGACGAGGGCTTTCATGGCTCGGTGAGGGTCTGCGTGCCGGACGTGGCGACCGGTGCGCCCACCGTCTTCTTGCCCGACGGCCAGTCGACGTCCACCGTCGCGGTGGTCGCCTCGCCGACGGCGACGTGGATCCGGGGATCGCCGCTCGACATGTACCCGACCCCGGCGTGGGCGATGAACGGGAGGGTGCGCGCGCCGACGTGCACCCGCACGTGCGCGCCGACCGCGAAGGGGTTCTTGCCGCTGCCGCGGAGGGCGAGTTGAAACGCCCTCCCCTTGCCGAGCCGGACGTTCTCGAGGACGAGCGGTCGGCCGAGGGCGGTGGCGACGACGACGTCGAGATCTCCGTCCTCGTCGAGATCGGCTGCGATGACGCCGCGGCCGCCGGTGGGGATGTCGAGCCCATACTTCGCGGGGGCGATGGCGAACGGCGCCGCGTGCGACGCGCGGTGCCACAGGAGCGGACGCGCGAGCGTGTCGAACGGCCGATCGATCCCGCCGGCGCTGGTCTCGATGTCCCAGTGCCCGACGGCCTCGAACAGCTCGAGGACGCCGTCGTGATCGAAGTCGACGAGCGCCTGCCCCCACCGGAAGTTGTGCGGCGTGCGAAACAGCTCGAGCTCCTCGGCGATGTCGGTGCAGACGCCGCCCGCGCAGCGGAACAACGGGTTGGGCTCGACGTCGTTCGACGACTCGCTCAGATCGAGCTGACCGTCGCCGTCGAGGTCGGCGTCGAAGGCGGACATCGTCGAGATGCCGCTGCCGCTCTTGGTCGCGACCGCGACCCCGAGGGTGTTGGCGATGTCCTCGAAGCGACCGTCGGCGCGGCGGCGAAGGTAGCGATCGCGCACGGCAGAGAGATCGTTGCCCACGAACACGTCGAGCTTGCCGTCGGCGTCGAGGTCGGTGGCGAGCAGCACCAGGGTCGGCTCCTTGACGCGTCCGATCCGCGTCGTCCCGTCCTCGAAGGTGCCGTCGGGGCGCTGGAGCAGGAGCACCGTGCCGCCGTAGTCGTAGCGAAGGATGTTCGCCTCGCAGGGGCCGAAGCACTCGGTCCCCGCCGGCGGGATCTCGTAGCGGCCGAACGCGCCGACCATCAGATCGAGATCGCCGTCGTCGTCGGCGTCGAAGGCGATCGCCGAGGTCGCGAAGACATCGTCGGCCATCGGCTTGCCGAGGCGCTCGCTGACGTTGACGAACCGGCCGGAGTCGTTGCGGAACAGGCGGGGACCGCCGACGGTGGTCGTGAGCAGATCGAGATCGCCGTCGCCGTCGACGTCGAACGCGAGGCAGCCGAGCGCCCGGCCGACGTCCGACAGGCCGCGCGCGGCGGTCTCGTCGACGTAGCGAAGCCGACCGCTGGCCATGTAGAGGTGCGGCCCGCTCGCGCGCGGGCCCGAGTAGCCGGGGAAGAAGAGGTCGAGCCGGCCGTCGCCGTCGACGTCGAACACGCACACCCCGCCGCCGAACCGCTGCGGCGCGCTCGCGTACTCGGCGACGCCGCGCTTGTGCGTGACCCCGGCGGCGAGCGCGACCTCGACAAACCAGGCGTCGGACGGCGCCTTGGTACCGACCTCGGCCGTGCCCCCGTCCGGGGGCGAGCCGCGTGAGACCTCGCCCCCCGACGTACACGCCGCCACCGCGACGAGGACGACACCGGGGAGACGACGCACGGCAGGTAAGGGTGCCATACTCCATGGCGATGCGACGACTCGTCCTCTCGATCGGCCTCGCGATCGTGGGCTGCAGCGATCGACCGAGCGCCCTCCCCGGCGGGATCGACGGGATCAAGAACGATCCCGACGCGGCGGTCGACACCGCGCGTCCCGACACCGCGGTCGCCGACACGGGCGCGGCCGAGACGACGGTCGTCGACGGCTACCCGGCCGGTCCCTACGACAAGGTCGCGGGCGCGGTGTTTCCGCCGGTCTCCCTCAGCGGCTACCGCGACGGCGACGCCGCATGGACCACGCTGTCGATGCGCGAGTACTTCGACCCCGACGGCAGCAAGGGCATCCGCGGCGTGGTCGTCGTGGTCGCGGCGCAGTGGTGCGGCGTCTGCCAGAACGAAGCGAAGTGGGTGCCCGCGGCGTACACCGCCAACTACCGGGCGAAGGGCGCGAAGTTCATCACGCCGCTGCTGCAGGACCTCGCGCACAAACCCGCGACGCGGGCCGTCGCCGATCAGTGGCGCGAGGCCTACGCGATCCCGTTCGCGATCGCCATCGACCCGGAGCTCACCACGCTGCCGGTGGGCATCGGCGCGGTGTCGCTCCCGTACATGTTCGTCATCGATCCGCGCACCATGCGGATCGAGAAGGTGTACTCGTCCTACGTGGCGCCGCCCACGATCCCCGCGCTCGACGCGGTCCTCGCGCGCAACGCCGGGTGAGCAGCCCGAGCTACTTCGCGTCGGCGGGGGGCGGCGGCGGTGCGCCGTATTTCGCCATGCCGCCGCCGGTGTCGTCCACCGTGCCGTCGGTGACGACGCCGGTGTCGTCGGGCGGGATGCCGTACGGCGGCGCGACGTTGCCGGTGTCGAGCGCGGTGTCGGTGAACGAGTCCGTGGTCGAGCTCGAGTCGGTCTTGCCGGTGTCCGACGCGACCGCGCCGGTGTCGGTGACGCTGCCGGGCTCGGGCTCGGTGGAGCCGCCGCACGCGGCGACGGACGACGCGAACACGAACACCGCCCCGCGCGCGAGGCGCTTGGACGCGCTCGGCACCACGCGCGACGGGTCGATCGCCGAGTGACAGAACGGACACGCCCCGTCGGCAGCGCGGACGTGACGGCGGCACGACGGGCACGGGGTGAGCGGCTGATACATGCCGCGTATGGTGACTCAACCGGCGGCGGCCTGCACCTCGTCCAACACCGGACTGAGCGCGCGCACGTACTCCGCGAGCGCCGACAGCCGATCGACGTCGCATGTCTTGGCCCAATACCCGGGGTGCCAATCGAGGCGGATCCCCCTGCGTCGGCGGTTCCACGCCTCGGAGGTCGCCGCCTTGAGCAGGTGGGTCAGCTCCGAGACGCACACCGTAGCGGGATAGCGAACGAGCACGTGGACCTCGTCGGCGGTGTTGCCGACGGCGACCACGTGGCAGGCGAGCTCGCGCGCCGTCGCGCGGAGGGCCGCGGCCAGCGAGCCGTCGGTGCAGAGCGCGAGGATCGGCTCGAAGCCGCGCGTCGCCCACGCGAGGTGAACGACGAGCGAAGAGCCGGCGTGCGCCGTCATCACCGGACGCGGGACCACGAAGTCGTAATGGATGGTCATCGACGGCCTCCCTACTTGTCCCGGAACTGACCGGCCGCGCACCCGGCCCATTCTCCGAACGTCCAGACCCTCGCGCCGGCGACGGTCTTCCCGCACAGATCCTTCGCGTCGGAGACGCCGTCGCCGTCGCCGTCGGGGCCGCCCCACGGACCGCTGTCGCGACGCTGTCCGCCCGCGCACCCGATCCACTCGCCCTCCGTCCACACGTTGGCGCCGGCGGCGGTCTTGCTGCACATGTCGGCGACGTCGGGGATGCCGTCGCGATCGGAGTCGACGTCGCCCGCGGGGCCGCTGTCGGGGGGCCCCACGTCGGGGGGACCGCTGTCCGGCGGCCCCACGTCCGGGGGGCCGGCGTCGGGCGGACCGGGATCGATCGGGCCCGACTCGCCGAGGAACACCTCCTTGTAGAACTGCTCGCCGAAGAACTTCTTCACGAACGAGCGCCACGCCTCGGCGTCGGCGGAGGTCTTGAGCTTCTCGAGGTAGGCGTCCTGATCCTTCCACGCGAAGTCCTTCATCACCGCGCCCTCGCGGAAGATCTCCATCGTGCGACGCAGGTTCCACGCCAGGAACTCGCGGAACTGCTCGTTGGTCTCGAGGTAGCTCGGATCGCCCTTCTCGACGGCCATCGCGACCGCGACCGCGTAGACGGCGAACTCGAGCTGACCGTTCACGCCGTCGCGCCAGCCGTACTTCCACATGCCGCGCTTGACGAGATCGGTGCCGACCGCGCCGCCGTTCACGTACGCGTTCCACTCGTCCCACACGTAGAGCGGCGTGTCGTCCCACGCGGTCTGCCCGGTGATGTACAGCGAGTAGCGCGAGCCGCGGAGCGAGGCCGGCACGTGGGCGGCGACCGCGGACTTGCGGATGCCCGGCTCCACCACGAACACCGAGCGGTCGTTCATCACGTAGAACGCGTTCGCGCGCTTGCCGGTCTTGTTGTGGTAGTTGCGCAGATCGGCGTGGATGCCGTGCGAGGTCTCGTGGCCGTGGGTGATCTTGTCGCCGTCGCGGTAGGTCGTGCCGTACTTCGAAGGGAGGTGGTTCTCGATGTCGGTGAGCACCGGCCCCCACGACGCGTCGGAGAGCGACTTGCTCGCGGCGAAGGGCTGGAACACCACGTTGTCGCCGGGCCGCCCCTTCCACGCCACGGTGGTCGAGGTCGCCTTCTTCGGCGGCGGCTCGGGCGCGAGATCGGAGGCGGCCGACTGCTCGTCGGGCGGCTCCGGCGCGGGCATCGCCGAGCCGACGGCGCACGAAGCGAGTGCAAACAAACCGAGCGGGGTGAGGAGCCAGAGCGATTTCATGTCATCCGCCGTTCTTGGTGAGCACGGAGTCGAGGGACGGGATGGACGTCGCGCCGGGGTCCGAGCCCGACCACGACTTGGTGACCTTCATCGTTCGGGGATCGACGACGAAGTTGAACGGGAGGCCGGCGCCGGACTTGAGCAGGCGCGCGTCGGGATCGGCGACGATGTCGAAGTTGGTGCCGGCGAAGGCGATCCAGCTGTCGACGGTGGACTGCGTCGCCGGGGCGCGCGAGGAGTTCTCGATCATCGCGGTGAGAAAGCGTCCGCCGCGGGCCTTGTACCCGGGGAACATCCCCACCAGATCCTTCGCCTCTTCGCGGCACGGCCCGCACCACGAGGCCGACACCGTGAACAGCACGCCGCGGATGCCGCGCGCGCCGGTCGGATCGTAGTAGTCGGCGAGCTTGATCGGGGCCCAGGTGCCGGTGCCGTCGCGGTAGCCGTTGAGCGAGACGTTGGGCACGACCGACCCAACGCTCAATCCATAAGGACCCGATGGATACTCCATCGTGGGGGGCGGCGGCGGCGCGGTGTCGGGCGGCGGCGGCGG
>JALHOE010000127.1 GCA_022843175.1 Deltaproteobacteria bacterium | reverse complement strand
GCCGCCGTCGCTGCGCGCCGAGTGGTCGCCGATCGCGGCCGCGCTCGAGGCACGCGCCAACGTGGCCGCGATCGCGCTCGTCGCGCAGCCCCGCTAACGCTAGGGTCTCGGAGGTGAAGCGCGGCGTTCTCATCGCGGCCGGCGTGGTGCTGGTCCTCGTCATCGCCACGATCCTCGCGATCGGCCCCATCGCCAACGGCCGGGTGCGCGACGCGGCCGAAAAGCGCGCGCTCGTCATCGCGCACGACGGCGTCGCCTACCGCTTCACCCATGCCGAGGTGCGCAACGCGACCATCACGGCGAAGGGCAGCGACAAGATCACGATCAGAGCTCCGTCGATGGACGCGAAGCTCCAGCTCACCACGCCGACGTGGGTGATCATCCCCCGCGCGGAGGTGGCGGTGATGGGCTCGGTCGACGACGTGATCAAGGCGATCGATCCCGTGCGCAAGGCCGACGCCGCGCTGCCGGCGAGCGAGCGCGTGCCGATCGACGTGCAGGCCGGCAGCTTCAAGTGGAAGGAGCCCCTCGGCGAGGAGAGCGCGGTCCACTTCGGTTCGCTCGTCGCCGAGCTACGCCCCAAGGAGTCGCGGATGCACTTCGCGCTCGAGAACGGCAAGCTCGAGCTGCCCCACCTCGCGCTGTCCGGCCTCGCGGTCGACCTCACCCGCACCACGACCAAGGGCGAGCAGCTCGATCTCCGCGCGTCGCTCGACGGGGAAGAGGGCCACGCCGCGCTCGAGCTCCATAGCCACGACGGCGACAAGGAGCTCGACCTGACCGTCGACGGCTTCGGCCTCGGCACCGCCTCGCCCAAGATCCCCGCGCTCGATCTCTCCAAGGCGGCGATCGACGGGAGCGCGCACGCCGAGCAGGACCACGAGGGCCGGTTCGCCTCGAACGGCAAGCTCACGTTCAGCAAGCTGCGGCTCCCGCCGATCAAGGCGGGGCCGGTGTCGCTGTCGATCGGCGGCACCGTCAAGGTGAGCTGGAAGGGCACTCCGAAGAAGGGCTCACCGGGGACGATGACCCTCGACGACGCGAAGATCGAGCTCACCCTCGGCGGCAAGACACGGGGCGTGAAGGTTCGCGGCGACGTCGCGATCGGCGAGGACGGCCACGGCCCCTACCTCGTCAACCTCACCTGGGAGGCCGGCCCGTTCGCGTGCTCCGAGATCGCCGGAGACCTCGCGGGGCCGCTCGCCAAGGGCCTCGTCAGCGGCTCGGTGTCCGGCAACGTCAACGCCAAGGGCACGATCAAGGGCGACGTCACCGAGCTCTCGTCGCTCAAGCAGAGCGTGGAGCTGCTCGAGGGGTGTGTCGTCGACGTGAGCAAGGGACTCGGCGGGATGCTCAAGTCGCTCCCGTTCTAGACCGGACGCCGAGCTCCAGCGGCGAGGGTGAGACAACCCGCTCCCTGACGGTCGCGGCTCCGGCGCTTCGTTCTCGGCGCGGATCTCACGGGTTGCAGGCGACGATGCGGAAATCGCGGCGGGCGACGCGGCGCCACTCGTTGCCGAACAGCTGGAAGTCGAGCTTGTAGATGGTGCAGCGCTCCTTGCCGCGCTGGGACTCCTCGACGAACACGTCGACGGTGCCGAGCGTGATCTTCGGGTCGAGCTGGTCTCCGGTGAGCTCGTAGCGCTTGATCGTCATGCCCTGCTTGCCGGCGAAGGCGGCCTCCTTCGCGATCTCCTCGGCCTCCTTCTCGCCCTCCTTGGTCGGCGCGAAGTAGGCCTTGAAGCTCTGCCGCTCCTCCTCGGAGACGCCCTTGTAGATCTTCTGGAGCGCGGCCATTTGCGCCTTGGCGCGCTCGAGCACGGCCTTGCGGGCGGCGGCGTACTTCTCCTCGTGGGGATCGGGCACCGCCGCCGACGCGGACGCCTCGGCCTTGGCGGAGGCCGATTGCTTGGCGAGCTCCTCGGCGCGCTTCTCGACGCCCATCTTCTCTTGGCAACTGCAGAGGAGGGCGACGAACAAGATCGAGACCGTTCGCATGCCGGAGATGCTATCTCGCGTCATCGCGATGATCACCCCCGCCCACCTCCGCGTCGCGCTCGCCGCGACCACCTGGGGCACGTGGTCTTTGTTCCTGCGGCCGGCCGCCGTCGATCCGCGCTGGTCGTCGGCGATCATGCTCGCGGTGGTCACGCTCCTCGGCGCGCCGCTGCTCCTCCGGCGCGGCGCGCGTGGGCCGACCGAGGGGCCGCCGCGCGGTGCGCGCGAGTGGTGGGCGATCGTCGCCCTCGGCGTGTTCGACGCCGCCAACGCCGCGCTGTTCTTCGCGGCGATGAGCGTGACCAACATCGCGATCGCGGTGCTCTCCCACTACCTCGCGCCGGTCTTCGTCGCGGCCGTCGCGCCGCGGGTGCTCGGCACGCCGCGCGCGCGGCGGGCGTTGCCGCTCACGCTGCTCGCGCTCCTCGGGCTCGGGTTGGTGCTCGAGCACGCGCTGCATGGCCAGAGCGGCCGCCCGCTGCTCGGGGCGCTCCTCGGCGCGGGCTCCGCGGTGTTCTACGCGACCAATGTGTTGATCACCAAGCGGGTGGGGCCGCGCTTCACCGCCGAGGAGCAGCTCGTCTATCACGCGGCGCTCTCGGCGGTGATCCTCGCGGCGTTCGCGCTGCTCGTTCACGCCCCGCTGCCCTCGGCGCACGGCGCGCGCCTCGTCGCGACGGGGAGCATCTTCGCCGGCGCGATCGCCGGGCTCCTGTTCCTGCAGGGGCTCAAGGCGATCCCCGCGGAGCACGCGGGCATCCTCACGTTCCTCGAGCCGATCACCGCGGTGGTCGTCGCATGGGTCGCCTATGGTGAGCAACCGGGCATCTCTGCCGCGATCGGAGGTGCGATGGTGGTGACGGCCGGCGCCGTGGCGATCACCGAGCGCCCGGGCGCGCCGTCGACGCCTGCGTAAGCGGCGTATATAGTCGCGTTATGAAGCCGAGCGCGCGCCTCGCCTCGATCCTCGACCCGGTCCACCGCCGACTCCGCGACCTCACGCGCTCGTCTCTGGCCAAGCACCTCCCGCGCGGGGTGACGGCGGGTGACGCGCGCGTGCTGCGCGCCGTGGAGCAGGTCGGCGATCAGGGCGTGTCCGCGGTCGCGGTGGCGCTCGGGACCTCGCAGCCCGCGGCCACGGTCGCGATCGCGCGCCTCGAGTCGCGCGGCCTCGTGGCGCGCGCGCCGAGCTCGGCCGACGGCCGCCGCAAGCAGCTCGCGCTCACCAACAAGGGCCGCCAGATCGAGCAGGCCCACGTCGCGGCCGACGCCGACTGCGCCGACGCGCTCCTCGCGCCGCTGTCCAAGGGCGACCGCGTGCAACTGGTCGAGCTCCTCGCCAAGCTCGCCGACGCCGGCTGAGCCGCCTCGTCAAGCGAGGCGCACGAGGATCGACTTGAGGTGCGGCTCGCGCCCGAAGGGGGGCGGGAAGTCGGGCGGGGCCGGCAGATCCTTCATCTGCACCACCTCGCGCTTGGCCTCGCGCGCGGCCTCGTGAAGGAGCCGGCGGAGCTTCGCCTGCACCGTCTGCCGGTGGTTCGAGCAGGCGAGCAAATAGCCGTTGGGAGCGACCACCGCCATCGCGGCAGCGGCGAGCGGGCGGTAGTCGCCCGAGGCGGTGGAGAACCGCTGCTTGCCGACGGTCGAGTAGCTCGGCGGATCGAGGATCACGAGATCGAAGCGCTCGCGCTTGCGCGACGCAGACAGCCAGGCGAACGCGTCCTCGACGACGAAGTGGTGGTCGCCGGTGAACCCTGCGTGCGCGAGGCCGCGCTCGCCGCGCTCGATCGCCGGGCGCGCTGCGTCGACGCTGACGGTGCGCACGGCGCCGCCGGCCGCGGCGGCGATGGTGAACGGACACGTATAGGCGAAGAGGTTGAGCACGCGCTTGCCCCGGGAGAGCTCCCGCACGCGGCGCCGGTTGTCGCGCTGGTCGAGGAAGATGCCGGTCGAGAGGCCGTCGCCGAGTCGCACCAGATACGGCAGTCCATGCTCGTGGATCTCGAGCTCGGCGGGCGCCGCGACGCCGCGGACCGGAAGCGACGGCGCGATCTGCTCGTTGCGCGCGTCGACGAGCACGTTGGCCTGCTTCGGGCGCAGCTTGAGGTAGGTGCCCGCGAAGCCGAGGCGATCGAGCGCGTCGAGGATCGCTTCACGGTTCTCGACGGCCCGATCGTCGTAGAGCGACACCACCAGGTGGTCCCCGTAGACATCGACCGAGACGCCCTCGATCGCGTCGCCGCCCTCGTTGACGAGGCGGAAGGCGTCGGTGTCGCGCGAGCGGCCGAGCGCGTACCGCTCTTCTCGCGCGCGCTCGAGGGCCTCGGCGAGGGGTTCGGCGGTCTGCCCCATCCAGTGCTCGAAGGCGGGCGGGACCGGGGCGCGCGCGGTCAGCGGCGCGCCGGTGACGGGGTGCGCGAGGGTGATCGACTCGGCGTGGAGCAGGAGCCGCGGCGCCTCGGTCTTGCCGTACAGGCGATCGCCGGCGATCGGCGCGCCCTCGGCCGCGAGCTGCACGCGCGCCTGGTGGGTGCGCCCGGTGACGAGCTCGAGCTCGAGGAGCGCGCGCGCGCCGTTGCGGGCGCGGACGTTCACGATCGTCTCGGCGTCCTGCCCGCGGCGATCGCGCGCGGGCACGACGTGCACGAGGCCGCTGTCGAGCGGGCCGAGGCGATGGCGGAGCGTGCGGCCCTCGCCGCGGAAACCCTCGACCGCGGCGACGTAGCGTTTGTGGACCCTGCGACCCTCGAGCTGCTCGGCGATCGCGCGGTTGACGTCTTTACGCTTGGTGTACAGCACGACGCCGGAGGTGGCGCGATCGAGCCGCTGATGAATGCCGAGATAAGGCTCGGCCCCGTCGCGCGCGGCGAGGAAGCGGCGCAGCCTTGCGGGGAGATCGTCGTCGTCCTCGGGGCGCGCGGCCTGGGTCGGCACGCCGGCCGGCTTGTCGACGACGATCACCGCGTCGTCCTCGAACACGATTCTCGAGGCGTCGAGGTCGGGGAAGCGGGCGTGCCGGTCGCTCACGGTTTCGGGACCCTAGTCGACGTGCGCGGCAGGCGCGACTCAGCCACGCCCGCGTTGGTACGCCAGCCGCATTCCGGAGAGCATGGTTACTCGCAAGCTCATCCTCGGAGCCACGGTCGCGTTCTCGCTCGCGGCTGCCTGCGCTCGCTCGCCGTCGCCGCCGCCGGCCACCCAGACGCCCGCGCGCGCAGCCGACAACATGAAGAGCGCCGGCCCCGGCTACTACGGCGGCGCGTCAGAGAACGTGAATCGCCCGTCGTCGACGCCGGGCGGGTTGGGCGGCGGTCCGGCCTCGGAGACGATGGAGCACTCGGACATGGATCACTCCGGCGTCGACCCCTCGAACGGCAAGCCGACGACGGGCGCGCCATCGCCCGGGCAGAGCGACGCCGAGACCGACATGACGGGCGCGCCGCCCGAGAAGTCGAAGTCGAAGAAGAAGACGAAATAGGCGCGCGCTAAGTAGGCGCGCGCGTAAGCGAGCGCCTGACCTGATTCGAGCCGCATTCAACTGCAGGCGCGCGTTTGCGAACGTCAGGCGCTCGCTGACGCGCGCGCCTAGCTGTGCCTCAGGCGCTGGGCGCGCCTACTCGGCGTCTTTGCAGCAGCGGAAGCCGGTCGAGTAGTCGTGATACGTCGGTCCGTGCGCGCTCGTCGCGTACTTGCAGCCGTCGCCGTTCTTGTGGCCGTCCTGGTAGTAGCCGCCGCGGAACGTGCCGTTCTTCTCGGCCGTCCACTCGTGCAGGTTGCCGACCATGTCGGAGAGGCCGTAGCCGTTCACGCACTTGTTGAACGCGCCCGTCTTCGCGACGGTGCCGTCGAGCGCGTTGAGCGACGGATCGTTCATCACGCGGAAGTCGTAGAGGAACTCTTTGAAGCTCGACGAGAAGAGCTCACCGAGCGGCGACTTGCCGTGGATGTTGCACGCCGCCTCGTCGACCTCGGCGCCGTACGGGTAGAGCGTCTTCTCGGGACCCTCGCACGCGGCCGTCCACTCCTCGACGTGGCAGAGGCGCTTGCCGGCGGACTCGCATGCGCCCTGCGCGGAGTCGCGGTCGATGTAGCCCTGCGGGACGACGCCCGGCTTGCTGACCGCCTTGACGACGTGGCCATCGTCGACGGGCAGATACGGAGACCACGGCTTCTCGTCGCCATCGGGGAGGATCTCGATGAGCGAGGCCTCCCACTTGTCGACGCAGACACGGACGTTGGTCTCGCTCTTGGTGACGAGCGCCATCTCGTCGGGGCAGGGGCCGTTCTGCGCGGCGGCGGGGGACTCGTCGGCGCGGGCCGGCGCGATGCGCGCGAACTGCGCGAGCCAGCGGCCCATCTCGCCGCGCTCGCGCACGAGGAGCCCGAGCATCGTGAGCATCCCCACGGTGGCGAGGAAGCGCCAGCGCGAGCCGGCGAAGCGCTCGATCTTCTGGATCGCCCACGGCGCGTGCAGCGCGTGCTCCTCGTCGACCGAGAGCACCATCGGCGTGCGCGAGGAGATGGGCAGGTCGTCGAGCGACTCCTCGCCGACAATCTCAATCGAAGGCGCCTCCGGCTCCACACTCGAGGGCGGCCGCTTGGGCGTCTGCTTCGATAAAGGCTTCGACATCGAACGACGGGTGAAACCTTAACCCGGTTCGATCGGCCAAGAAAACAGCCAAATCGTGGTGTAATGATGCGACGTGTGCGGAAAAAGAAGTGATGCCCGCGGGCCTCACTCACGGACAGTCGACTTTTGTGGCCTGTTTTACTTCGGTGAGCACCCACTTGTCGGATGCGTGCTTCCACTTCTCTACGTAGAGGAGACACCCGCTCGTGTTCTTCGAGGCGCGCTGCTCGGTCAGCTCGACCTCGGCGTCCTCCATGCTGCCGGCCAGTCGGATCTCGAACGGCTCGATCACCTTCACGAGCCGCACGCCGTCGGTGCCGTCCTTCTTGAGCTTGGCCTCGAGCTCCTTCACGGCCTTGTCGTTGGCCTCTCCCGCGTCGTAGTACATGCGCAGCGCGCCCGGCTTGATCGTGCTGTCGCCGGAGAGGATGCGCGCCTCGTCGGCGCGGAACGTCTTGACCGTCTTCTCGAGCGAGGCCTTGCGCTCCTTGTATTTGAGCTCCGCGGGGTCGATCTGCGACGCGCTCGCGGAGGCGGCGACCTTCTGTGCCGACGCGGACTTCGCCATCTCCTCGGCGCGCTTCTCGACGCCCATCTTCTCGTCGCACCCGACGGTGATGATCAGGGCTCCGGCAACGAGCGCCGAAAGGACCAGGGCGGGGGCCATTATCGCGCGCATGGCGAAAATGGTTTCGGCTGCGGCGGCGAACGTCAAGAAAGCAGCGCGTCCTCGACCCGGCCGGGGACGTAGACGCGTGAGATCTGGCCCATGTCGATCGGCGGGCTCACCTGCTCGAGCGCCGTCACCTTGCGGATCGCCGTCGTGCCCAGGCGATCGCGCTCCGTCGGCGCTTCGAGCGGGAGCGTGGTCGCGCTCGTCTCGAGGAACACCATCACCTCGCCGGGGGCGAAGCGACCGCCGAGCGACGCGTTGATCGCCGCCGGGTCGAGCGCCTCGATCGCGTAGAGGATCGTCCACCACGCGCGCGGATGGGGCGGCGGCGCCGCGTGTCCGCCGCTGACCGCGCCCCCGAGGTGGGTCGGGTTGAGGACCCAGCACGGGTCCGCGAGCGTCGCGCCCTCCCAGTGGGCGTAGGGCCAGGAGCGCGCGTAGTCGGTCATCATGGTGCGGTAGACGTCGGCGAGCGACAGCACGCACACCGCGATGTCCTTGCTGCCGGTTGTCCCCTCGGCGACGAGGCGCGTGATCTTCTGGGTGGCGTCGCTCGCGAGCCCGCCGTGCCCCGAGCGCTCGACCACCTCGAAGAAGCGGATCGCCTCGCGCGCGAAGCCCATCGCGGCGTAGAGCTCGCCGCCCGCGTGACAGAGGTTGGGGTCGCGTGGGGCGTACGGGAGGGCGGCGTGCAGCGCGTCGCGCGCCTCGAACAGGCGCCCGTCGCGGCGCGCCTGCTCCACCCACGCGGCGACCTGCAACGGATCGGTCATGACCGGAGGCTCCCGAGCAGGAGCAGCGCGATGCTCGACACATAGAGCGTGAGCCCGATGACGAGCAGGCGGAGCGAGAGATCGAAGCGCTTGGTCTTCATGTCGCGGAGGGCGAGGGCCGCGCGCACCGCCTCGTCGAGCGGGCAGGGCGGCATCGACGTGGCCCAGTGTACGCGGAGGATGCCGGTCATCGCGATCGCGGCCGACGCGAGCACGAACACGAGCCCCGCGACGAGCAGCGACGCGGCGAGCACGCCGGTCTTGGCGATCGCCGCGCCGGAGAAGCCGGTGACGGTGATCGTGATGCCGGCGAGCGAGAGCAACGTCTGCGCGCGGTTGGCGAGGATCGACAGCTGGGAGCGGAGCTCTCCCATGATCTGCGCCGCGTTGCGCTCGTAGAGCTGCAGGAGGTGCTCGGCCTCCTGCTCGATGGAGACCGTCACAGCGACTGCGCGTAGAGCTTCTTCAGGTCTTCGCGCGTGCACGGCCGCGGGTTGCAGCGGTGGCACGCGTCCTCGATGGCGAGGTCGGCCAGGCGGTCGAGGTCTGCCTCGGTCACGCCCTCGGCGCGCAGGCCGTCGGGCAGGCCGACCGCCGCGCGCAGCTTGCGAATCGCCTCGGGGAGCTCCTTGCCCGAGACGCCGAACAGCTTGGCGACGCGCTCGACGCGCTCGGGCACCGCCTCGGCGTTGAACGCGACGACCGCCGGGAGGCACAGCGCGTTGGCGAGGCCGTGGTGGAGGTCTTTCTCGCTCGACAACGGGTGCGCGAGCGAGTGCGTCGCGCCGAGACCCTTCTGGAAAGCGACCGCGCCCATCGCGGCGGACTGCATCATCGCGCCGCGCGCCTCGAGGTCGTTCGGGTTCTTGGTCGCGCGCTCGAGGTACTTCACCGCGAGCTCGAGGCCGCCGAGCGCGATCGCGTCGGCCATCGGGTGGTCGCCGAGCGAGAGGTACGCCTCGAGGCAGTGGGTGAGCGCGTCGAAGCCGGTGGCCGCGGTGGTGCGCGGCGGCATGCCCACCGTGAGCTCGGGATCGAGGATCGCCGCGTTGGCGAGGAGGCGCGGGTGGAAGATGACCGTCTTGCGGCCGGTGGCCTTGACCGTCACGACGCCGCTGCGGCCGACCTCGGAGCCGGTGCCCGCGGTGGTGGGCACGGCGAGCATCGGGGGGACGTCCTTGGTGATCTTCGCGTCGCCCCCGATCGCGTCGTCGTACTGCGCGATCGGCGGCTCGTGGGTGACCATCAGGCGCACGAGCTTGCCGACGTCGAGCGGGCTGCCGCCGCCGACGGCGATCACGAGCTTGGCGGAGGCCTTGCGGTAGGCCGCGACGCCGGCGTCGACGTCCGCCTCGTAGGGGTTGCCGTGCACGCCGTCGAACGTGGCGTGCTTGACGCCGGCCTCGTCGAGCGACTTCTTGACCGCCTCGACCGCGCCGGACTTCACGACGCCGGGATCGGTGACGATCAACGCGGTGTCGCCGAGGTCCTTGGCGAGCTTGCCGAGCTCGCGGACAGCGCCCCTGCCGTAGACGATGCGCGTGGGAAACGACCAGACCGAAAGGCTCATGCTCGCGGAGTAGCGCGGCTCCATCGGGCCGGAAAGAGCCTCAGGGACGGGGCGAGCCGGGCGGCAGCGACACGCGACGAAACGCGTAGGTCACCCGGGAGCCCGCGACGAGGTCGTGGAACGCGGCGCGCTCCGGGTTGAACGCCGCGTACACCAACCCCGCGATCCACATCAGCGTGAGGATGCCGTGCGAGATGGCGAACGCGAGCACGACCGACTTCGCCTCGGCGGCCTCGCGCGGCTGGAGCCGCTCGATCACGGTGCGGAGGTGGGACTGCCCCTTGGTGACGAGGATGACCGCGCCGAGGAGGAACGGCAGCCACATCGACGCCACGTTGCGCACGAGCGCGCGCACGAGCCCGAGCGGCGTCCCGTCCAGGCGGTGGACGCGCATGCTCAACATCCACTTGGGGATCGTGCGGCCGAAGTAGGCGTGTCCCACGGTGACGTAGGCGAGGTGGACGAGGATCCCGATCCAGCCGAGCGCGGCGATCAGTGTGCCGGCGATCATGCAGTCGAGCGCCAGCGCGGCGCCGCGCGCCCAGAACCCGGCGTAGGTCACCGCCCGCGGCGCGGCCGCCTCGAGCGCCGCGATCAGCTCCTCGTAGTCGGCGTAGCGCTCGTCGCGCTTCTTGTGCAGCAGCCGCGCGAAGATCGCGGCCATCGCCGGCGGCAGATCCTTGACGAGCTCCTCGAGCGGCTGAGGCGCTGCCGCGATGTGCTTGGCGGCCACCTGCAGGCCGTTGTCGCCGTCGAACGGGGGCGCGCCCGCGAGCAGGTGATAGAACGCGCAGCCGAGCGAGTACATGTCGGAGCGGAAGTCGATCGACTCGCCGGAGGCCTGCTCGGGCGACATGTAGAGCGGCGTCCCGAGGACGACGCCGTCCCCGGTGAGCGACTTGCGGTCGTCCTTGGCGACCGAGCTGACCTTGGCGATGCCGAAGTCGGCGATCTTCACCCGGCCATCGCGATCGCGGAGCAGGTTGCTCGGCTTGATGTCGCGGTGGATGATCCCGGCGCGGTGGGCGTCGCGCAGCCCGCCGGCGACCTCGATCATCGCCTTGCGCGCCTCCTCCGGGTGGAGGATCGATTTGCGCTCCAGGATCGCCTCGAGCGGCTCGCCGTCCACGAGCTCCATCGCGAAGTAGAGCCCGGTCTTGCCGCCGGCGCGGACCGGCAGCCGCCCGATGTGGTGGATCGCGACGACGTGCGGCGACTTGAGCTTGGCCTGCGCGCGCGCCTCGCGGAGGAAGCGCTCCTCGATCTCCAGGTTGCCGTACAGCTCCTCGGGGAGCACCTTGATCGCGACCTCGCGGTCGAGCGAGTTGTCCTGCGCGAGGTAGACGGTGCCCATGCCGCCGCGGCCGATGGGCTTGATGACGACGTAGAAGTCGAGCTCGAGACCGGACCACCGATCTCCGCTCGGCCTCGACTCCGACGCGGCCGAGCCGTGCGGCAGCGTCGGGTGTGCTCCCCCCTCGTACGTCACCGCGTGAGTGTATACCCGTCAGATGATCTCGAAGTAGCGCTCGAGCTCCCAGGTGGTGACGGCGCGCTCGAAGCGCGCGACCTCGTGGCGCCGTGTGCGCACGTAGTGGTCGACGAAGCGATCGCCCAGCACCTCGCGCGCCGCCACGCTGCCGTCGAGCATCGCCGTCGCCTCGGCGAGGCTTCGCGGCAGGGCGCGGAGCTCTTTGGAGCCCGAGGCGTCGCCGCTCGCGACCGGCGGCGGCGTGAGCGACTTGTCGATGCCGTAGAGACCGGAGGCGAGGCAGCTCGCGATCGCGGTGTAGGGGTTGATGTCGGCGGCGGTCTGGCGGTACTCGATGCGCGTGGAGGACGCGCTGCCGGGGATGACGCGGACGGCGGTGGTGCGGTTCTCCACGCCCCACGACGCGGTGAGCGGCGCCCATACGCCCGGTACATAACGTTTGTATGCATTGACGGTGGGCGCGTACACGGCGGTGAGGTCCGGCGCGAGGGCGCAGAGGCCCGCGATGTACTGTCGGGCGACCCGCGAGAGCTTGGCCTCGCCGGCCTCGTCGAAGAGCACGTTCTGTCCCTTGGCGTTCCAGATGCTCTGGTGGAGGTGGCCGCTCGAACCGGGGAGGTCGGCGTTCCACTTGGCCATGAAGGTGGGGATGACGCCGAAGCGGGTGCAGATCTGCTTGAGCACAGTCTTGAACAGCGCGGCCTTGTCCGCGGCGCGGAGCGCGTCGTCGTACTTGAGGGCGACCTCGTAGACCCCGGGCCCGGTCTCGGTGTGGAAGGCCTCGATCTCGAGGTCGAACGCCCTGCACTCGCTGAGGACGGCGTGCACGAGCTCGTTGTGTTGGCCGGTGCGGAGCCACGAGTACCCGAACATGCCGGGGCTGATCGGCTGCAGGTTGCGGAAGCCCTTCTCGCGGATGGAGTGCGCGTCCTCCTTGAACAACCAGAACTCGAACTCGGTGGCGACCTTGGCGTTCATGCCGCGATCGGCGAGCCGCTTGATGACGCTCTTGAGCAGCGAGCGCGGACACGCCGCGTGCTCTGTGCCGTCGGCGTGGAAGAAGTCGACCAGGAACGCCGCGGTCTTCGGCTCCCACGGGAGGATTCGATACGTGGAGATGTCGATCGCGGCGTGCGCGTCGGGGTAGCCGCTGTGCCAGCCGGTGACCGCCTTCTTGTCGTGCGCGTCGATGTAGAGGAGGTCCTCGACGTCCCAGCCGAAGATGACGTCGCAGAAGCCGAAGCCTCCCTCGAGCACACCGAGGAACTTCGACAGCGACACGTATTTGCCTCGGAGCACGCCGTCGACGTCGAAGCCGCCGACTTTGACGTGCTCGATCCCCCGGCGCTCGAGGTCCTTCTTGATCTCCTGCGGCGTCGTGGGACGGTCGTCGGTCATGCGGTAAGCGTCGCAAAGGACGGCCAGGAGTGATAGGCCCTTGTCGATGCATCGGCGCGCGTTCCTCGCGTCCAGCGTCGCGCTCTCGTGTCGAGCCGCCGCCGTCGCGAAGCCCGTGCCGGTCGTCGCGCCGCGCCGCGCCGGAACGCCGCCGAAGCTGCCGCTCGGGGTGCAGGTCGGCGACGTGACCGAGGACCGCGCCGTGGTGTGGAGCCGCGCCGATCGCCGGGCGCAGATGCGCGTCGAGTGGTCGCACGGAGGGGTCAAACACGTCGAGCTCGGCCCGACGGTCGACGAGAGCAGCGACTTCTGCGGCGTCGTCGAGCTTTCCGGTCTGCCGCGCGGCGCGACCCTCGCCTACGAGGTGTCGTTCGTCGGCGAGGCCGAGAGCGAGCACGTGAAGGGCTCGTTCCGCACCGCTGGCGACGGCGACGTGGTCTTCGCCTGGTCCGGTGACACCTGCGGCCAGGGCTACGGCATCGATCACGACCGCGGCGGGCTGCTCGTGTACGAAGCGATCCGCGCGCAGTCCCCGCACTTCTTCGTCCACAGCGGCGACCTCATCTACGCCGACAACCCGATCCAGCAGGAGCAGGTCGCGCCCGAGGGCACGGTGTTCCGCAACGTCGTCGTCCCCGAGAAGGCGAAGGTGGCCGAGACCCTCGCCGAGTTCCGCGGCGCGTTCGGCTACCACCTGCTCGATCCGGTGGTGCGCAAATTCCACCGTGAGGTGCCGATGGTCGTCCAGTGGGACGACCACGAGATCCACAACAACTGGTGGCCGGGGCAGACGCTCGCCGATCCGCGCTACACGCTCGAGAACAAGGTCCCGATCCTCGCCCAGCGCGCGCGTCGGGCGCTCTTCGAGTACACGCCGATCCGCCGCGGCCACGACATCCACCGCGTCCTGCGCCGCGGGCTCGTCGACGTGTTCGTCCTCGATGCGCGGTCGTTCCGCGCGCCCAACGGCAAGAACCTGGAGAAGGACGCGTCCGAGATCACCGCGTTCCTCGGCAGCGGGCAGCTCGACTGGCTGAAGAAGGAGCTGCTCGCGTCGAAGGCGACCTGGAAGGTCATCGCCTGCGACCAGCCGGTCGGCCTCGTGATCGGCGACGGCTTCGACGACGGCGTGCAACGGCACGAGGGCTGGGCCAACGGCGATCCCGGGCCGCCGCGCGGACGCGAGCACGAGATGGCGCAGCTCCTCCGCTTCGTGCAGGAGAAGTCGATCAAGAACCTCGTGTTCATCACCGCCGACGTCCATTACGTCGCGGCGCACGAGTACGCGGCCGACCGCGGCAAGATCGGGCCGTTCCCCACCTTCTGGGAGTTCGTGGTCGGCCCGCTGCACGCCGGGGGCTTCGGTCCGAGCCCGATGGACGGCACCTTCGGCGGCAAGGTCGTCTTCCAACGCGTGCCTCCGGTCATGAACCAACCGCCGATCGGCGTGTGGCCCTCGTTCGGCACCGTCAGCGTGGACCGCGGCTCGCTGGCGATGACGGTGCGGTTGCAGGACGGGCTCGGAGGGGTGCTGTTCGAGAAGGTCCTGAACGCGTCCTGAAAGCGGCGCGGGCATGGGGAATCGATTTCTGAGCCGATCGGGGCGGCTCGTGCGCTCTACCGATCGATGAAGCCGATCGACCGTCTCTTCGGGGTGACACTGGTGGGGCTCGCGATGGGGTGCGGGAGCGCGGAGATCGGCAGCGAGGCCGGCGAGACCGGGGTGGTCGCGAACGACACCGGGACGCCGGCGGTGGAGACCGACACCGGGACGCCGGTGGTGGAGACCGACACCGGGATGCCCGCGGAGGACACGGGGACGACGGCCGATGCGCCGGTCGCCGACGCGCCGCCCGCGGGCAAGGTGGGTGTGTTCCTCGCGCAGGGGCACGTCGCGCGGACGATGATGTCGTGCGACGACGGCCGCACCTGGATCAAGAACCGCTCCGACAACGACGCGCTCCGTTGCTTCGAGGGCGGCGTGGACTGCGATCACATGGAGAGCGCCGGGCGCGGCATCGCGTACGGCAACGGCGTGTTCGTGGCGACGTTCGGCTGGGGCAAGCCCGGGTCGATCCGGCGCTCGACCGACGGGTTCACCTGGGACAAGACGCTCGAGGGCACGACCTTCGGCGGCATGGTCTACGCCCCCGCCGACGGAGGCGGGGCTTTCGTCGCCGCCTCGCGCTCCCCGCGCGCGTCGCTCGATCTCGGGAAGACGTGGCTCAAGACGGCGGAGCCCACGGCCACGGTGTGGAACGTGCGCGGCGCGGGGTTCGGCGCCGGCAACGTGGTGCTGGTGCTCGAGGACTCCGGCAAGGCGGAGCTCGCGCTCTCGGCCGACGCGGGGAAGACCTGGACCAGGCCGACGACCTGGCCGTCGACGTGCGGGAAGTCGATCCAGAGCGAGGGCGGGATCGTCGCCGGCAAGGGCACGCTGCTCATCGTCGGGGGCGACGGCGTGGCGTGCCGCTCGACCGACGGGGGCAAGACGTTCGCCGACGCGAAGATGGGCGGCAGCGTCACTTCGTATGCCCACTTCACCGGCACCGAGTTCGTCGCGTGGGGCCGCACAGATAAGAACGTTATGTATCGCTCGGCCGACGGCGCGACGTGGACCACCACCGCGTCCTCGCACGCCGTCGGACCCTCGGCCCGCAGCGACGCGGGCACCTTCGTCGCGACCAACGGCGGCTGGATGGTGTGGTACGAGAAGCAGCAGTTCTACCGGAGTACGGACGGCGTGACCTGGGAGGTCCTGCCGAAGGCCGCCTTCACCGGCAGCCACCCGATCCGGGGGATGACGTTTGGCTACGTGGACGCGGCCGCCTGCAAGTAGGCTTGCGTGCGTGAGATGGCTCTTCGCGTGCGCCCTCCTCGGCTGTGCCTCCAGCGAAGCCGAGACCCCGAGCGTCACCGACGCCGCGGCCGAGGCCACCGCGGACGTCACGGCGGAGGTGCCCGCCGACGTCGGCGCGGAGAGCCCGCCGCAGTGCCGGCTCCTCAAGCCGTTCTCGAGCAAGAACGTCGCCTGTAACGGCTGCGCGGAGCGCGAGTGCTGCGCCGCGATCAACGCCTGCCTCGCCGACAGGCGCTGCGACGACGACTACGTCAACTGCAGCCTCGCCTGCGCGCTCCTGCCGGCCGACGCGGGCGACGCGGGCGCCGAGAAGGAGCGCTGCCTCAACGAGTGCGGCACGATGCACCCCGACGGCAAGAAGCTCTACGACGCCGCGTTCGGCTGCACCGACGCGAAGTGCGCCGCGGAGTGCGGGTGAGCGCGCGCGCGACATGATGCACGAGGCGCTGGTCCTCGGCGGCGGGGTCGTGGGGTTATCCGCGGCGTATCACCTCGCGCGGCGCGGGCTGAGGGTCTGCCTCGTCGAGCAGCACCGGCTCGGGCACGCGCGGGGCAGCTCGCACGGGGCGTCGCGGATCACGCGCAGCTCCTACGCCGACGCGGTGTACGTCGACCTGATGCGCGTCGCCAACGGCGAGGACTGGCCCTCGCTCGAGGCGGACGCGGGCGAGCCGCTCATCCGTCGCATGCCCGGCGTGTTCTTCGGGCCGCGCGGCGGGCAGTTCGACGCCTTCGCGGCTCGCGCGTCCGAGGGCGTCACGCTCGTCTCGCGTGCGGTGGCGAGCGCGCGGTTCCCCGAGCTGCGGCTCTCGGACGACGTGCTCGTCGACACCACGGCCGGCGTCATCCGCGCCGACGCGACGTGCGCGGCGCTGGCTCGCGCCATCGTCCGGATGCAGGGCACGATCCTGGAGGAGACGCGCGTCGATCGAATCGACGAGGGCGATCCCATCGTGCTCCACACCTCCCGGGGGCCGCTCGTCGCCGAGCGCCTCGTCGTCGCGGCGGGGCCGTGGACTCCGAGGTTGTGGCCGGCGCTCGCGACCCACCTGCGGCCGCTGCGGCAGGACGTCGGCTACTTCGAGGTGCCGCGCGCGCTCGGCTTCGTGTTCGTGTACCTCGGCGCGACGTCCGACGAGCTCCGCTACGTGTTGCCCGCCGACGGCGGCGCCGTCCTCAAGGCCGCGCGCCATCGCACCGCGGGCGCCGTCGACGATCCGGACGCGTCGCGCGCCGCGTCCGAGGGCGAGGTCGACGAGGTGGAGGCGTTCCTCCGGCGCGCGCTCGTCGAGCCGCCGCCGCGGCGCGTGGGGAGCGAGACCTGCTTCTACACGTGCACGCCGAGCGAGGACTACGTGCTCGATCGGCACCCGGGAAACCCGCGCATCGCGATCGGCGCGGGCTTCTCCGGACACGGCTTCAAGCTCGCCCCGACGTGCGGGCGGGTGCTCGCGGACCTGGTCACCGACGGTCGCTCGTTCGACGCGTTCGAGCGCGCACGCGCGCAGTTCGCGCTGCCCTAGAGCACCTACCGTTTTCGATGATCGAGTCGCCGTCGACCGTCGACCGTGCCGACCCATGGGCGCGCGCGTCAGCGAGCGCCTCGGTGATTCGCGCCCATCGCACCGGTAGGCGCTCGCTTACGCGCGCGCCAATTCAACAGTCGCCGCCGGGCTCGCAGACGTCGGTGGTGGCGAGGAGCTCGGGCTTCTGCTCCGCGAGCGTGCGCTCGATGATCTGCGCGAGGACGTCGGGCGGTTGCGCGCCGGAGACGGCGTATTTCTGGCCGAAGACGAAGAAGGGGACGCCGGTGATGCCGAGCTCGCTCGCGTTGGCCTCGTCGGCGCGCACGGCGTCGGCGAACTCGTCGGAGAGGAGCGTCGCGCGTGCGCGCTCCTCGTCGATGCCGACCTCGGCGGCGAGGCGGGCGAGCGCGTCGCGATCGCCGATCGGCTCGCCGTCGGTGAAGGTGGCCTTGAACAGCCGCTCCTCGAGCTCGTTTTGCTTGCCGAGCTCGGCTCCGAGGTGGAGCAGGCGGTGGGCGTCGAACGTGTTGCCGCCCTTGGCCCGGCCGAAGTCGAACGAGAGGCCTTCGGCCGCGGCGGTCGCGGTCATTTGCTGCAGCATCTGCTGCGCCTGTGCGAGCGAACGGCCGTACTTCTTGGCGAGGTGGCCCGCGTAGTCGCCGGTGCGGAGCGGGGGCGCCGACGGGTCGAGCTCGAACGAGTGCCAGCGGATCTCGGCCTTCTGGCCGAGCTTTCCGAGCGCCTTCTCGAGGCGGCGCTTGCCGACGTAGCACCACGGGCAGACGACGTCGGACCAGATGTCGATCGTGAGCATGGGGCCGATGAGATGCCGCGCGCGCGGACGAGGTCACGCCTTGGCGCGGAGCGGACGCATGCCCGGCGCCTCGTGCCCGGAGGCCGAGACGTACTCGTCGTAGCTCCCGCCGTAGACGTGCGGCCGCTTGCCGGGGGCGAGCTCGAGCACGCGGTTGGCGATCTTGCGGAGGAACGCGCGGTCGTGGGAGACGAACACCAGCGTGCCGGGGTAGTCGGCGAGGGTGCGGACGAGCGCGCGCTTGGTGACGAGGTCGAGGTGGTTGGTCGGCTCGTCGAGCACGAGCAGGTTGGGCGCGTCGAAGAGGATCTTCGCCATCGCCAGGCGCGCCTTCTCGCCGCCGGAGAGCACGCGGATCGGCTTGTCGTGGTCGTCGCCGTGGAAGCCGAACGCGCCGGCGAGGTTGCGGAGCACGCCGAGGTTGCTCGTGGGGGAGTGGGCCACGAGCTCCTCGAGCACGGTGCGCGACGGGTCGAGCTGCTCGAGCTGGTGCTGCGCGAAGTAGCCCATCGTCACCGAGGCGCCGACCTCGACGCGCCCGTCGTCCGGTTGGGTGACGCCGGCCATCATCTTGAGCAGCGTGGTCTTGCCCGCGCCGTTCTCGCCCATCACCGCCCAGCGTTCGCCGCGGCGCACGAGGAGGTCGACGCCGTCGTGCACGACCTTCGCGCCGAATTTCTTGCTCACGTGCTCGACCTTGATCACGTCGTCGCCGGAGCGCGGCGGCGGCTTGAAGTCGAAGGTCTTCTCGATGATCCGCTTGGGCGGCTCGATCTTCTCGATCTTCTCGATCTTCTTCACCCGGCTCTGCACCTGGGCGGCGTGCGACGCGCGCGCCTTGAAGCGGGCGATGAACTCCTCTTCCTTCTGGAGCATGGCCTGCTGGCGCTCGTACTGCGCCTCGCGCTGGGCGCGCTCGATCTCGCGCTGCTTCTCGTAGAAGTCGTAGTCGCCGGAGTAGGTCTTGATCGTGCCGGCGTCGATCTCGACGATCTTCTTCACCAGGCGGTTGAGGAAGTCGCGATCGTGCGAGGTCATGAGCACCGCGCCCGCGTAGCCGCGGAGGAACTCCTCGAGCCAGAGGATCGACTCGATGTCGAGGTAGTTGGTCGGCTCGTCGAGCAGGAGCACGTCGGGCTTGGCGAGGAGGATGCGCGCGAGCGCCACGCGCATCTTCCAACCGCCGGAGAGCTTGCCCACGTCGTCGTCGACCTGCTCGGGGAAGAAGCCGAGGCCCGCGAGGATGGAGCGGGCCTGCGCCTCGAGGTCGTAGCCCCCGAGCTCCTGGTAGCGCGCCTGCACCTCGCCGTAGCGCTCGACGACCTCGTCGAAGTCGTCGCGATCGGGATCGCCCATTTTGGCCTCGAGGTCGGCGAGCTCGGCGCCGAGGTTCGCGACCTCACCGGCGCCGGCGACCGTCTCCGCGAGGACCGTGCGGCCCTTCATGTCGCCGACGTCCTGCCGGAAGTAGCCGACGGTGACCCGCTTGGGGCGGTCGACCACGCCCTCGTCGGGGTGCTCCTCGCCGACGATCATGCGGAAGACCGTGCTCTTGCCGGCGCCGTTGGGGCCGACGAGCCCAGCCTTCTCGCCGGCCGAGAGCTGGAACGAGGCCTCGAGGAAGAGGACCTGTCCGCCGTACTGCTTGGTGATGTTCGAGAGCGCGATCATGAAGGGGGGCCGCGCACTTTGACGCGGAAGCCGCCGCCGTCAATACACGCTGCCGCCCGGCGGCTTGGCCGGCGCGCCGTCGGCGCACCGCTTCTCGTCCATCGCCTCGACCGTAAAGTTGATGAACGTGCGGTTCTCGACCGCGGCGACGAGCACGCGCCAGCCCGGTACGCCGCGCTGTTCGAGGTGCGCGCGCGCGATGTTGGCGCAGGTGAGGCTCGGCGCCTCGATGGTGACCCGCGTGAGCGCCTTATGGTTGAGGAGCTCGTCGGCGGCGTCGTTGAGGTGGCGGACGCCCTGCGCGTTCAGAGCACAGGCGTCGCCCACCTCGATGATCACGTCGGGGCACCCGTCCTCGTCCCTGCCGGGGCAGTGCTGCGGGAGGACGGTGCACTTGTCGTTCGGCTTGGCGCTGACGCCCGGCGTGCCGAGGTCCTCCTTGGGTTTGGGGCAGGCGGCGAGGAGCACGAGGAGGAGGAGAGCTCGCTTCATGGAGTTTCGGGGTTCTTCGCTTCGTCCGGTACGAGCTGGCGGAGGCGCGCGAGGTGCGCGACGAGGGCTTGCTTGGTGTCGAGCGCCTGATCCCGCAGGCGCCCGACGATGAGCGAGGGCACCAGCACCATCGCGATGTTGCCGACCAGGAGGAGCAGGAGCGTCGGCACCGGAGGTATGTCGATCATGCGCGGCAGGATGACCAGCCGGCCCTGCTCGAACAGGAACGACGGGGGGACCAGCCCGAGGAGCTCCAACAGGACGGGAACGACGATGGCCAGGGTCCCGATTCCCACGATCGACCAGCGCCGAGCGCCGCGTCCGTACATGGCGAACACCAGCGTGTTCTGGCACGCCCACCCGGGGACGAGCACGAACGGGCCGAGGTATGTCGTCGCGAGCGCGATGGCGGTGGTGCTCAGCCCGAGGAGCATCCACGCCGAGGAGTCGTCCGGTCGCGCGCGTCGGTAGGCGACCCACGCCGCGATCGTGGCGCACAGGCCGACCACGATCACGATCGCGATCCACAGCCCGACGCTGCGTAGCCCCGCCCACAGCATCAGCGGCGAGAGCCCGAACCAGGCGAGGAAGGCGATCGCGCCGTCGCGCGCGGTGGCTCGGCGATCCCGCTCCTCGTCGCGGGCGAGCTCCTCCTCGGCCTCGCGCGGCAGCCGCGCCGGCGGCTTGAGGAGCAGTCGAGCCATCGCGCGCACGGCGATGTCGTTGGTGGGGTCGAGCGCGTAGGCACGATGGAGCGCGCGCAGCGCCTCGGCGTGCGCGTCGGGATCGCCGTGCGACTTGGACAGGATCCGCTTGGCCTCGTCGATCTGGTCGTCGGCGAGCTGGCGGCGGAGCGCGAGATCGCGGTCGCCGTCGAGGTAGCGCTCGACGGCCTCGGCCAGCTCGCGGGCGTCGGCGTACCGCTCGTGCGGCTGCATCGCGAGCGCGCGGACGCAGATCGCGTCGAGCTCGGGCGGCGTCTCGCGGCGCGTGCTCGGCCGCGTGTCGACGCCGCGCACCGTGGAGGCGATCGCCTGATCGGGATCGGCGAGCGGGTGGAGGGGCTCGAGCGTGAGCAGCTCGAACAAGATCGCGCCGAGCGCGTAGACGTCGGTGCGCGGGTCGAGCTTGTCGATGTCGCCGCGCGCCTGCTCCGGCGACATGTAGCCCGGCGTGCCCATCACGACGCCGGCCCTCGTGCGCTCGCCGGCGCGGGTCGGGACGTCGTCCTCCTCGACCGCGACCTCGGCGCTCCCGAGCACCTTGGCGACCCCCCAGTCGAGGACGTAGACCTCGCCGTAGTCGCCGATCATCACGTTCGACGGCTTGAGGTCGCGGTGGATGACGCCGCGCGCGTGCGCGTAGGCGACCGCGTTGCACATCTGGACGAACAGCGCGAGGAGCTTGCGCGCGCCGAAGCGGTTCTCGGCCTGCCCCTCCTCGTCGGCCCGGCGGTGGATGACCCTCTCGAGCGTCTCGCCGCGGATCCGCTTCATCGTGAACCACTCGCCGTCGGCGGCGGCGCCGAGGTCGTAGACCGGCACGATCGCGGGGTGCTCGAGCTGGCCCTGCAGCTTGGCCTCGCGGACGAAGCGCGCGCGGGCCTCGCCGCCGGTGCCCCCGCCGGGTTTGCGGATCTTGAGCGCGACGTCGCGGCCGATGCGCGCGTCGTGGCAGAGGCGCACCTCGCCCATGCCGCCCTGACCGATCACGCCGCGCAGGTTGTAGCGCTGCGCGAAGACGTGCTGCTCGACCGGCGCGGCGAACGGCGCGCGCGCGGCGCCCGGAACGGGGAGGTCGACCGTCAGCGTCGGATCGCGCAGCGTCGAGCCTTCCCACGGGCTGTCGGCGGGCGGCGTATCGGGCATGTCCCAACGGTACGGCCGCGCGGGTTTTTGGGCTATGGTCCGCCCATTGTGACGACCGAGAACGCCGACCTGCCCGTAGGGACCCGCCTCTGGTACGCGTGGGTCTGCTTCTTCAAAATCCTCTTCGATGGCACGTTCGCCAAGCGCGTGTGGAACGCCGAGCGCGGCCTCTCGCTTACGGCGGCGCCTCCCGTCGAAGAAGAGGACCCGGAGAAGGTCCTGCCGTCGCCGCCGTCCACAGACGCCGCGCTGCAGCTGCTCGCGCTCTTCCAGCGCGAGGGCCGGTTCGTCGACTTCCTCGAGGAGGACGTCACCACGTTCACCGACGGGGACATCGGGGCGGCCGCGCGCGTGGTGCACCAGGGCTGCCGTAAGGCGCTCCACGATCACTGCAAGGTCGCGCCGGTGCGTGCCGAGGACGAGGGGAGCAAGGTCACGGTCGCGAAGGGCACGCCCGCGAGCGAGGTGAAGCTGATCGGCAACGTCGCCGGCGAGCCGCCGTTCACCGGCGTGCTCCGCCACAAGGGTTGGCGCTTGAAGGATCTGCACCTGCCCACGGCGATCGACGCCCACGACGTCACGATCGTCGCCCCGGCGGAGGTGGAGCTGTGAGCGACATGAAATTCTCGATCGGCATCGACCTCGGCACCACCCACACCGCGCTCTCCTACGTCGACCTCGAGCTCGCCGAGGGCGAGGAGGCGCCGCCGACGGTGTTCAACATCCCCCAGCTCGTCTCGCAGGGGTCGGTCGACGCGCGCGCGCTCTTGCCGTCGTTCCTCTACCTCCCGCACGGCAGCGAGGGCGAGCAGCCGCTCCCGTGGGATGCAAAACGTGCTTATGCAGTCGGCGAGTACGCGCGCGCGCGCGGCGCCGACGCGCCGATGCGGGTGATCGCCTCGGCCAAGAGCTGGCTCTGCCACCAGGGCATCGACCGTCGTGCCGAGGTGCTGCCGGTCGTCCCCGCGGGCGCGGCGGTCGAGGGCGAGCTCGCGAAGCTGTCGCCGGTCGAGGTCTCGCGCCGCTACCTCACCCACCTCAAAGAGGCGTGGAACCAGAAGCACAAGGGCGACGAGAAGTTCGAGAAGCAGGAGATCGTGCTCACCGTGCCCGCGTCGTTCGACGCCGCCGCGCGCGATCTCACCGCCGAGGCTGCGCGCGCCGCGGGCATCGAGCACCTCATCCTCCTCGAGGAGCCGCAGGCCGCGCTCTATTCGTGGATCGAGCAGAGCCACGGCAAGTGGCGCAAGCAGGTCAAGGTCGGCGACGTCATCCTGGTGATCGACGTCGGCGGCGGCACCACCGACTTCTCGGCGATCGCCGTGCAGGAGCAGGGCGGGGCGCTCGAGCTCCATCGGATCGCGGTCGGCGATCACATCCTCCTCGGCGGCGACAACATGGACCTCGCGCTCGCGCACGTCCTCCGCCAAAAGCTCGAGGCCTCGGGCAAGCAGCTCGACCCGTGGCAGGCGCAGGGGCTCGTGCACGCCGCCCGCGCCGCCAAGGAGCAGCTCCTCGCCCGCGAGGACCTCGCCTCGGCGCCGATCGCGATCGCCGGCAAGAGCTCGAAGCTCGTCGGCGGAGCGCTCCGCACCGAGCTCACGCGCGACGAGCTCCTCAACATCCTGGTCAACGGCTTCTTCCCGAAGGTCGAGGCGTCGGCGCGTCCGGTCACCCGCGCGCGCGTCGGCCTCACCCAGCTCGGCCTCGCCTACGCGCAGGATCCGGGCATCACCCGCCACCTCGCGGCGTTCCTCGCGCGGCAGGCCGCGGCCACCGCCGGCATGGCCGGGTTCGCCGCGCAGGGCAGCCGTACGCTGCTCCACCCCACGGCGGTCATCTTCAACGGCGGCGTCATGAAGGGCACGCCGCTCCGCGAGCGCATCCTCGAGACGCTCAACGACTGGCTCGTGTCCGAGGGCGGCGCGCCGGCGCGTGTGCTCGAGGGCACCGATCTCGATCTCTCGGTCGCGCGCGGCGCTGCATATTATGGTTATGCAAAGCGCGGCAAGGGCGTGCGCATCCGCGGCGGCACGGCGCGCGCGTACTACGTCGGCATCGAGGGCGCGGTGCCCGCGGTGCCCGGCCTCGAGCCGCCGATCTCCGCGATGTGCGTCGCGCCGTTCGGCATCGAGGAGGGCTCTGCGGCGGGGACCGCGCCCGCGGAGCTCGGCCTGGTCGTCGGCGAGCCGGTGCGCTTCAAGTTCTTCGGCTCGACGGTGCGGCGCGACGACCGCGTCGGCACCATCCTCGAGCGCTGGGGCGACGGCGAGCTCGAGGAGCTGTCGCCGATCGAGGCCACGCTGCCCGCCGAGGGCAGGCGCGCGGGCGAGGTCGTGCCGGTGAAGCTCGCGTCGTCGGTGACCGAGGTCGGCACGCTCACGCTCGAGGCCGTGCCCAACAGCGGTCCCGAGCGCTGGAAGCTCGAGCTCAACGTGCGCGAGCCGGAGTAGCCCCTTGCGCTACGTCGTCGGCGTCGATCTCGGGACGACCAACACCGTCGTCGCGTTCGCCGATCTCGAGGCGCGCAAGAAGGTCGAGGTGTTCCCGGTGCGGCAGCTGGTCGCCGCCGGCACCGAGGACGCGCGGCCGCTGCTCCCGTCGGCGCTCTTCGCCGAGGACGAGGGCTTCATCGTCGGCGAGCTCGCGAAGCAGCGCGGCACCGAGGTGCCGGGGAGGCTCGTCTCGTCGGCCAAGAGCTGGCTCGCGCACCCCTCGGTCGATCGCACTGCGGCGATCCTGCCGTGGGGGATCGACGACGGACCGAAGCTCTCGCCGATCGATGCGAGCGCCGCGGTGCTCGCGCACCTCAAGAAGGCTTGGAACGCCGAGCGCCCGCCGCTCGAGCAGCAGGACGTCGTGCTCACCGTGCCGGCGTCCTTCGACGAGGCGGCGCGCGCGCTCACGCTCGAGGCGGCCCGGCGCGCGGGGCTCAAGGTGAAGCTCCTCGAGGAGCCGCAGGCCGCGTTCCTCGACTGGGCGCGGATCGTGGGCGACGCCGGGCTGGCCACGATCGCCGACCGGCACGTGCTCGTCGTCGACGTCGGCGGCGGCACCAGCGACTTCTCGTTGATGAAGGCGACCGGCACCAGGGTGGACCGCATCGCGGTCGGCGATCACCTGCTGCTCGGCGGCGACAACCTCGACCTCGCGCTCGCGCACCAGCTCGAGCCGAAGCTCGCCGCCGGCGAGAAGCTCTCGCCCGCGCGCTTCGGTCAGCTCGTGCTCGCCGCGCGGCGCGCCAAGGAGCACCTGCTCTCGGGCACGGCCAAGACCACCACCGTCACGCTCCTCGGCGAGGGCAGCAAGCTCGTCGGCGGCGCGCGCAAGACGACGCTCTCGCGGGCCGACGTCGACAAGGTGCTCGACGGCTTCTTCCCCGCCGTCGATCGCGACGCGCGACCGGCCCGCGCGCGCGCGGGGCTCGTCGCGTTCGGTCTCCCCTACGCGAGCGATCCCGCGATCACGCGCCACCTGGCGCAGTTCCTCGTCCGCCACGGCGTCGCCGACCAGCCGCTCGCGCTCCTCCTCAACGGCGGGGCGTTCCACGCGTCGGCCATCGTCGAGCGGGTGTCGTCCGCGATCGCCGCGCTCACCGGGCACGCACCGAAGCTCCTCAAGCAGGGCGATCCCGACCTCTCCGTCGCGCGCGGCGCCGCGGCCTACGCGCTCTCGCTCCGTGGCGAGGGTCTGCGCATCGGCGGCGGCTCGGCGCGGAGCTACTGGATCGGGCTCGACAACGACGAGCATGGCCGTCGCCGCGCGGTGTGCATCGTGCCGCGCGGCGCGGAGCCCGGCGATCGGCAGGTCGTCGCCGGCCGCACCTTCGCGCTGACCGTCG
>JALHOE010000126.1 GCA_022843175.1 Deltaproteobacteria bacterium | reverse complement strand
GCTCTTCCGATCTCGTTGCCCGCGAGCTTGACGCCGGCTGCGATGCCACCCGCGACGATGGCCGTGCCGACGAGCGTGAGCAGCGGCGCGCGCGAGTCGGACGCGCGATCGACGTTGGCCTCTCGAACGAGCCAGGCCAATCCGACGGCGGCGGCGGGCGCGCAGCCGACCGCGAGCCCCCGACAGCCGATGCCCGCGGCGATGCCGACCGCGCCGGCCACGACCCATGGCAAGCGCGCCTGCCATGGCGGCGGGCTGCCGTCGGACTCGCGATCGAACGCTGCGACCGCGAGACCGGAGAGGGCGAGCGCGAACGCGCCCATCGTCGCCGCGTCGCCGAGGATCAAGCGGCTCTGCACGAGGTAGGTCGGCATCGTCGAAAGCGCGACGCCGGCGAAGATGCCCGCGCGCGCGTCGACCAAGCGACCGACGGCCAGCGTGACCGCGATCGCGCCGACGAGCGCCCAGAGCGCGAGCGGCAGGCGGCCCGCCTGCTCGGACACGCCGAACATGCGGAAGCCCATCGCCACGGTTTGCACCATGACGATCGGGCGGAGGTCGGCGGGCTTGGCGCCGGCGTCGACGCCGCAGGACGTGATGTCGATCTTGCCGGTGGTCGCCGCGCGGCGGCAGCCCTGGTCGGCGAGGGCGAGCTCGTGGGGATCCCACAGCCCGAGCTTCGACAGGTCCTTGAAGAACAGCCACCCGGCGATCATCGCGACGACCGCGACGGCGATCAGCAGCGGCTTGAGCGCCCGCGTGCCCAGGTGCTCGACCCGGGGCGGCAGACTCGGAGTGGGTTCGCGGTTCGGCGACGAAGAAAGCTCGGTGCTCACGTCGGTCGGACCCTAGTCCGCGATACCGACGAGGTCGAGCGGGAATATCGGGGCGCGGGCGGGTCGTTCGGACCCGATCCCGACGCGATTACTTGCCGAGCTTCGCGACCTGCGCGCTCAGGCGGCCGATCGTGCGGGAGGCCGACTTCGTGTGGATCGCGCCCTTGGTCGCGGCCTTGTCGAGCTGCGACGTCGCCTCTTGCAGCGCGGTCTTCGCGCCCGCGGCGTCCTTCGCGGCGAGGGCAGCGCGAACCTTCTTCACGAAGGAACGGACCGCGCTCTTGCGCGCCTTGTTTCGGACGGTGCGGGTGATGCGCTGACGGTTGCGCTTCTCGGCGGACGCGTGATTGGCCACAGGAATTCCTCGATGCTCAGAAAAGGGGGGCGCACTCTACCCAATCACGGGCATTCGTCAACCTCCTCCTCCCATGCCCGTGCCCGCGCCCGTGCCCGTGCCCGTGCCCGTGCCCGTGCCCGTGCCCGAAGCCCCAAACCAGACCCAGCGGATCGGGCACGGGCACGGGCGCGGGGAAACCATGGTTTTGGCTCGCCGCTCGTCCTACCCTCCAACACCCCATGCGCCGGCTGCTCATCCTTCCGCTGCTCGTCCTGCCGCTCTTCGCCTCGGCCCCCTCGTCGGCGCAAAAGGCTGGGATTTCGAAGCCGGCGAGCTCGTCGTCGGTCTTCGCACCCACTGGCAAGCTGGCCACGGGGCTCGAGGCCGTCGAGAAGGCGGACTACGCCGCCGCCGAGAAGGACCTCAAGGCGGTCACCGGCAAGGACGCCGCGCGCGCCACCGTCGGCCTCGCGCGGATCGCCTACGACACCGGCAAGTACGGCGACGCGGAATCGCTCGCGAAGAAGGCGGTGGGGCAGGCGGGGAGCGACGCCGCGGTCAAATCGGACGCCGCCGGCTGGCAGGCGCTCGCGCTCCTCGCCGTCGGCAAGATCGAAGAGGCGATCAAGGTCGCCGAGCCATTCCGCGACGAGGTCAAGGCTGCGCGCGCGCGGTCGGCGCTGGTCGAGGCGCTCGTGCGCAAGGGCGATCTCGAAGAGGCGCGCAAAGAGGCCGACACCCTCGAGGCAGACAGCGAGACCGAGGATCCCGTCTACAAGGAGCCGGGCGCGCTCGCGTGCGTCGGTCGCGCGGCACACGCCGTGCGTCACGTGAAGTACGCGAACTCCACCTTCAAAGAGGCGCAGCGCCTGCAGAAGGGGCACGTCGAGACGAACGTCGCGTGGGCGCGCCTGTTCCTCGACTGGTACGACCCGGGCCACGCCGAGGCGAGCGTGAAGGACGTGCTCGCCACCGCGCCCGACCACCCGATGGGCCACCTGCTGCGCGCGGAGGTGAAGCTCGCGCAGGCGCTCGATTGGGACACCGCCAACAAGGAGCTCGACCTCGCGCTCAAGGTGAACCCCAAGCTCACGCGCGCGTTCTTCGTGCGCGGGTCGATGGCGCTCCACGACCTCGACACCAAGGCCACCGAGGACGCGATCAAGACCGGCCTCGCGATCGACCCCAACGCGCTCGACCTCTTGTCGCTCCGCGCTGCGGCGCGCTTCCTCGACGACGATCTCCCCGGCTACGAGAAGGCGAAGGCCGAGGTCTTCAAGAAGAGCCCCAAGTACGCCGAGTTCTTCGTCACCGTCGGCGAGTTCGCCGACTGGGAGCATCGCTACGACGACCTCGTCACGATGATGCGCGAGGCCACCAAGATCGACCCGACCTTCGGCAAGGCGTGGGCGGAGCTCGGGTTCAACCTGCTCCGGCGCGGCGACGAGAAGGAGGGCCTCGAGGCGCTCGACAAGGCCTACAAGCACGACCGCTACAACGTGCGGCTCGTGAACATGCTCAACCTGTTCGAGAAGACGCTCGCCAGCAAATACGAGCTCGTCGACGGCACCGGCTCGGCCAAGGTCTTCAAGTTCCGCTTCCATAAAGAGGAGACCGATCTCCTCGCGCGCTACGTCCCGGCCACGCTCGGCAAGGCGTGGGAGACGATGGTGAAGAAGTACGGCTTCACCCCGAAGAACCCGATCCAGATCGAGATCTTCCCCGAGCGCGAGCACTTCTCGGTGCGCACCGACGGCGTGCCCAACATCGGCCCCACCGGCGTGTGCTTCGGTCGATTGATCACCGCGGTGTCGCCGAAGAAAGAGGCGTCCAACTGGGGCCTCGTGCTGTGGCACGAGCTCGGCCACGTGTTCGCGATCCAGCTCTCGAAGAACCATGTGCCGCGCTGGTTCACCGAGGGGCTCTCGGAGTACGAGACCATCGTCACGCGCCCGGAGTGGCACCGCTCGCTCGATCCGCAGCTCTACCTCGCGCTCGAGCGCAACGCGATCCCCAAGGTGGCCGACCTCAACCGCGCGTTCACCCACGCGCGCACCCAGGGGGACGTGATCACCGCGTACTACGCGTCGACGCAGATCATCGTCTTCATGGCCGAGACCTACGGCTTCCCCAAGCTCGTCACGATGCTGAAGCTGTGGGGCGACGGCAAGAAGACGCCGGACGTCATCAAGACGGCGCTCGGCGTCAGCGCCGACGGGCTCGACGAGGCCTTCCGCGCGTGGCTCCGCAAGCGACTCGCGCGCTACAGCGGCCAGTTCATGTTCGACGCCAACGCGATCGCCGACACGCCCGACGCCGAGAAGGCGAGCAAGGCCGATCCGAAGAGCGCGTCGAAGATGGCGACGCTCGCCGCCGCCTACTTCCTCGATCGGAAGTTCAAGGAGGCCGACGCCGCGGCCACCGCCGCGATCGCGCTCGACAACAAGGCGCAGCTCGCGCACTACATCGCGGCCAAGCTCGCCTTTGGTCTCCGCAAGGACGTCGGCGAGACGCGCTCCCACGTGCAGTCGATCATCTCGGCGGGGGGTGACGGCTTCACCATCCAGAACATGCTCGCCGACCTCGCCGAGGCGCAGAAGGACCTCAAGGGCTTCCGCGCCGCGCTCGAGAAAGCGCACAGCCACGACCCGACGCAGATCGAGCCGCTCATCGACCTGTGGCAGCTCGCCGAGAAGGAGGGCCGGGCCGACGACGCGCTCGCGCTGCTCCGCAAGATGATCAAGATGGACCCGCACGAGCGGATGCCGTGGCGAAAGCTGCTCGACGCGCTCGTGAAGAAGGGCCTGTGGGACGAGGCGATCCAGGTCGGGGAGGGCGCGGTCTTCGTCGACGTCTACGGCGCCGACATCCACGCGTTCTACGCGCGGGCGCTCACCAACAAGGGCCGCTTCAAGGACGCTCTCGACGAGGCCGAGGCGGGCATCGCCGCGAAGCCCAAGCCGGAGCTCGAGGCGATGGCGCGCACCGAGCGGGCGCGCGCGCTGTGGAAGCTGAAGAAGCTCGCCGACGCGAAGACCGAGATCGACGCGGCGCTCAAGCTCGACCCGAAGAACCCCGAAGCGGTCGCGCTCAAGCCGCAGATCAAATAGCGCTCAGCGCGCGTACGGCCCGCTGCTCGGCGCGCCCTCGGGCTCCGGGCTGCGGGTCGCCGCGTTGTACACGTGCCCGAGGTGGTGGAGCGTCGCGTCGAGCGACGCGGCGTCGAACAGCGGCGGCGCGTACGTCGTCGACACGAGCCCGCCGGGGCGCAGCTCGAGGATGCCGCGCCAGCCGGTGGTGATGAGCCACTGCCGGAGGGGCACTGGCAGCGCCGCGAGGCCCTCTTCGCGCGACGGCGTCGCGATCTCGCAGTGGGCCTCGAAGATCGCGTCACCGATCACGCCGCGCACTCCGCGCCCGTAGGTGCGGCGGAGGAACTGATCGCGTTCGCGCCACCGCCAGCGCCCGAGCGAGCGCGGCGTCTTCTTCGGGTTGATCGCGGTCCGCATCTCGTCGATGGCGTCCTTCTGGAGCCGCGAGCGAATCGCGCAGCGATAGTGGAGGCGCGGCGAGAGGAGGAACGACACGACGTAGCGGCCGTTCTCGCCCGCGCGCTCCTCGTCGGCGTTGTGCGCGAGCACGATCATGGCCGTCGCGTCGCCGAAGCTCGCGCGCACCTCCCGCACGACCCGCGCGGGCGTGAAGAGGAACACGAACGGCGCCCAGCTCTGGTACCAGGCGAGATCGGGGCGCGGGTTGAACTCGTAGCCGCGCGTGCTCGCCCACGCGTGGAGCGCGTCGTCGCTCTCGTCCGCCGTGCGGCCGGCGAGGAGTCGGGAGTCCCAACCGGGCGGCGGGGGCGGGTAGAGGCTCATCTCCGGGCAGAATAACGAAAACGCAGGTGCCGGGGGCACCCCCGTGGCAGAATTGCCCGCAGGGAGGACGGTGAAGTTGAGCGCTGCGAGCTATCAGCCCGGCGAGATCCTGGCGGACAAGTTCCGCATCGAGCGCGTGCTCGGCGAGGGTGGCATGGGGTTGGTGCTGGCCGCGTTCCACCTCGACCTCCAGCAGCGCGTGGCGATCAAGGTTCTCCGCGCCGCGCTCTCGAGCGACGCGGAGGTCGTCACGCGCTTCATGCGCGAGGCGCGCGCGGCAGTGCAGATCACGAGCCCGCACGTCGCGCGCGTCATGGACGTCGCGCGACTCCCCGACGGCTCGCCGTACCTCGTCATGGAGCACCTCGACGGGGACGACCTCGCGCACGTCCTCAAGCGGGTCGGGCGGTTGTCGGCGGAGCAGGCCTGTTCGTTCATGCTGCAGGCCGGCGAGGCCGTCGCCGAGGCCCACGCGCTCGGGATCGTGCACCGAGACCTCAAGCCCGCGAACCTCTTCCTCGCGCGCAAACGCGACGGCTCGGAGATCGTGAAGGTGCTCGACTTCGGCATCTCGAAGGTGTCGAAGGAGCAAGCGCTCACCCGCACGAACGGCATGATGGGCTCGCCGCTGTATATGTCGCCGGAGCAGCTGCGCTCGGCGCGCGACGTCGATGTGCGCAGCGACATCTGGGCGCTCGGGGTGACGCTGTTCGAGTTGCTCGCCGGCTCGCCCCCCTTCCTCGCCGACGATCTCCCGCAGCTGATGGTGCAGATCATGACGGCGCCCCCCCGGAGCCTCGCCGAGCTCCGCCCGGACCTACCCCGCGAGCTCGTCGCGGTCGTCGAGCGGTGTCTCGCGAAGGAACAAGCGGATCGATTCGCGTCGATCGACGCGTTCCTCGCCGCGCTCCGTCCGTTCGCCTCGGGCACGGCGGCGCCCCCCGTGCATTCGGGACGCGGCGGCGACACGGAGATCGCGGGCATCGGGCCGAGCGGAACGCTGGTCGCCGGCGCGCGTACCACCGCGCCCTCGTCGCGCACCGTCGACGCCACGACCGTCACCACCCCGTCGACCTCCCGACGACCGATCGCGTTGTACGCGACGATCGCGGTGGTCTCGCTCTCCGTGGTGGGGCTCTCGATCACCCTGATGAACCGCGAGTCCGGCCGGCCGCGCGGCGAGGCCGGCGAGAGCAAGCGCGCGTTGGCGCCCCTCGAGTCCGAGGCGCCCGCGCCGAAGCCGAGCGTGAGCGCGCCCGCACCGGTCGTCGCGAGCACCGCGAGCGTGACGCCGAGCGCGATGCCTTCGGTCACGAGCGCGAAGCCCGGCAAGGCTCCCAGCGCCAAGACTGCGCCGAGCGGCGCCACGCTGAAGCCGGTGCCCCCAGCGCTCCCGACCGCGCCGGAGGAAGGATTCAAGAAGGGTGAATACTGATCGCTTCGTCGCGGCGTTCGCGCTGTTCGGGTTGGCCTGCGCCGGGGGCGCGAGGAGCGGCTACGTCGCGCCCGCCTCGCCCTCGCCGGTGATCGCGACCGCGTCCGAGCCGGCGCCCGTCCCCGCGCCGATGTCCGACGAAGCCCTCGTCGCGCAGTGCCGCGAGCGGGAGCTCATCCTGCGGGCCAAGGAGCGAGCGCAGTGCTCGGCGGCCGAGGAGCGACTGCGGCTCAAGAACGCGAGCACCGCGCAGCCGCCGGTCCTTCCCACCGCGACGGTCAGCCCGCCCGCCGTCGCGACGGCGCCTACCACTGCTCCCCCGATCGCGACCGCGTCTCCGCCGGGGTCGGACCCGGCCGCCGATGAAGCCGCGGCCCGCGTGCTCTACGACGACGGCCTGAAGTTGATGGACGAGAAGGCGTACGCGAAGGCGTGTCCGAAGCTCGAGGAGAGCCATCGGCTCAAGGCGAACGTGAACGTGCAGTTCTTCCTCGCCGACTGCTACGAGCAGATCGGCCGCACGGCGAGCGCCTGGCTGCATTTCTCGGGCGCCGCGACCCGGGCCAAATCGGCCGGGCAGGCCGCGAAGGCCGAGCAGGCGAAGAAGCGCGCGACCGCGCTCGAACCAAAGCTCACCCGGGTGACCATCAAGATCGCCGAGGAGGTTCCGGGCCTCGAGGTGCGCCGCTCCGGCGTCCTCGTGACCAAGCCGCAGTGGGACTCGGCCATCCCGGTGGATCCCGGGGACGTCGAGGTGGTCGCATCGGCGCCCAATAGGAAGCCGTTCTCGACGATCGTCCAGGCGAAGGCGCCGGGTACGTTCGTTATCCAGGTTCCGCCGCTGATCGCGTCGCCGAAGTGAGTCGCGAACGCGATTGACGTTTTTGCGTTTCGGCGAATAACGTTGGGCTCTCGGGAGGGTCGATGCTGAACGTCACGCGCGTAGTGTCGCTAGCGATCACTGTGAGCATGGCTCTGGTCGCGGTTGGCTGTCAGGGACTGCCGAACTGTTCGACGGTGGCGATCAAGGAGACGCCCGTCGAGTACGTGCTCGCCGAGTACCGCATCGGCTCCGAGGCGGCGCGCAAGACGCCGGCCGAGGTGAGCGAGACGCCGGCCTACAAAGTCGAGCGACCGAACATCAAGAAGGTCGCGATCCGGTTTCCGGACTCCTGCCACGAGGCCGGCGCCGCAGCGGTGACCGGAAAGGCCGGCGACGCGAGCGGCACGACCATCTTCAAGAGTCGCTGCGGCGTTTGGCTCGGCGAGCTCGAGCGTTCGCTCTCGACGAACGGCTTCATCGTCTACTCGTCCGACGCGGTTCATCAGCTCGAGAAGCAGGGCAAGTCGGCGTACGTCGCGGCCGCCGAGCTCGGTGCCGACGTTGTCATCATGTTCAACAGCCTCGAGGCGAAGGACGTGAAGGCGGGCGGGCTCGCGGGGACGCGCTTCCTGTATTTCAAGTCCAACGAGAACGGCGAAGAGCTCGGTCCGCTCGCGCTCCCCGAGACGACGCGCTCGTACTTCCGCACCTTCATCAAGATGCGCAAGGAGCCGAAGGGCGCCGAGCCCGTGGTCGCCCTCGCCGCGATCCTCGACGCGACGGCGATCCTCGCGAAGCCGATGGGTACGGCGGCAGCCGGCGAGTCGATCTGGTTCTACCGACGCTCGATGACCACGCCGCTGAAGTCGGCCGGGTCGATGCGCTTCTTGTTCGCCCACGTCGTCGGCAACGAGCAATGGATGGTCGCGGCGCCGAACATACCCGCGCCGCCCGAGCCGCCTCCGCCCCCGCCCTCGGCGGAGGACGTCTCGATGAGCTCCACCGCCGACGTCGCCGACGCCTACGCGGTCGAGCGCCTCGGGCTCGTGCGCGAGAGCGCGATGGACTTCGTCGGGCGATTCGCGGGGAAGAGCGCCCAATGAAGCGTGTCGCGTTTTTCTCCGCGCCCGCGCTCGCGCTCGCGCTGTCGCTGTTCGTCGCGTCCGCGAATGCGCAGCCCCTGCCGCCGCCGCCGCTGCCGCCGACGCCCGCGGGCGCGCCGAAGCCCACGCCGGGGACCGCCACGAGCGACGCCGACGACGCGAAGACCGGCCCCACCGAGGACGTACCCTGGTACTTCCCGGCGGCGTCGGAGCGCTTCGTGCCGCCGGCGAAGCCGAAGCCCAAGCCGCACGTGCCGAGCGCGCTCTCGCTCTCCACCGACTTCCATTTCTTCGGCGCGCCGATCTCCGGCTCGGCGACCGAGATCCGCGTGCACGGCGGCATTCCGTGGATCAGCGGTCACGTCGGCGCGCTCATGCACGCGGGGCCCACGCTCTACGTCATCGGTCTCAACGTGGGGCGTTGGACCGGCATCACAATCGCGGGTCAGGGCACCGGCCACGAGCTCAAGCTGCTCTTCCCGAACTTCGACCTGCGCGCCCTCAGCGACATCAAAGAGAGCGTGATCGTCGCGGTGGGCACCGGTATCACCGGCCTGCGCTACTGCGCGAGCTGCGGCGCCGGCGGGACGAAGGCGTCGTTCCCGCTGAAGGTCGAGCTCCGCGGGCCCACGATCACCCGCTGGATCCCGATCGCGGTGAACGACTCGGACAATGGGCTGGCGTCGGTGACGAGCTACGGGTTCGCGCTCGACATGGGCGTGTACTTTTGACGGAGGAGGCGAAGATGAACCGCATGAAATGGCTCGTCCTCCCCGCGCTCGTCGCCGTCGCGATCGGCGTCGGTTGCACGGGAGACCTTCGCGAGCTCGAGGGGGAGTACTCGGTCGCGAAGAAGCTCTGCGAGAAGCAGAAGGAGTGCGGCGGCAGCGCCGACGTCGAGGCGTGCACCACCGCGAAGAAGGACGACGTCTACGGCAGCTTCGGCGGGGTGCGCTTCGGTAGCGAGGACAAGCCGAGCGGGGACGTCTTCCACGACTGCTCCAAGGCGATCGCGGAGGCCAGCTGCGGCACGAGCGTCGTCTCGATCGAGGCATGCGCCTCTGCCGGCATCGCCATTCGCGAGATCGTCGGCAGCAGCACCGGCAGCGACGCGGGAATCGACACGGGCACCGCGGAGGACACGAGAACCGTGGACACCGGCTCCGGCGCCGACTCGGGGACCAACGCCTGCACACCGACCGGCACGACGTGCTCGCTATCGCCCGGAGTCACGGGGCTGAGGTTCCGGTGTCCGTCCGGTAGCTCGCTCCCCATGTGCAAGTACATCGAGCTCATCGGCTCCACGCGCTACTACTGCTGCGAGAGTGCTCCGTAGCGCTACCGCGGCGTCACGACGTGGGGGTATTGCGTCGCCGCCTGATAGAGCTGCCCCACCCACGCGATCGTCCCGTCGAGCGTCGCGGGATCGAAGCCCGTGCGATCGAAGAACGTGACGACCATGCCCTGGCCGCGCACCTCGAGGATGCCGCGGAAGCTCGACTGCAGGAGCACCTGACGGAGCGGCATCGGCAGCGCCGCGTTGGCCTCGTCGGTCGTGGGGCCGACGACCTCGTAGCGTCCCTCGAACGTGGGATCGCCGAGGTAGCCCTTGGGCTTGGGCGAGCCGAAGAGATCGTTGAGGCCCTTGGTGACGTCGTCGACGAGGCCCGCGCCGCCGCCCCTCAGGCGCACGGCCGCGCGGTACGCGAGCTTCGGCGACATGAGGAACGTGATGACGTGGCGGTGCTCGCCCGTCGCCTCCTTGAGCGGATCGTTCTCGAAGGCCTCGACCACGTTGAGGCTCGCCTCGCCGATGACGGCCCGGAGCTCGCGCCCGAGCCGCGAGATCGGGAACAGGTACGCGAACGGCTGCCATGCCTGGTACCAGCGCACGTCGGGCTGGGGGTTGAGCGTGTAGTTGCGCGCCCGGGCCCACTCGGCGAGCGCTCGGTCTCCGGCGTAGGGATCGGGAGCTCCGGGCGGAGCCCAGCCTCCCCCGGGAGGCGGCGGCGGGTAATTGGCCATGACGCCGACTGTACCCCGCCCGGCGGTAGCCGGGCATCCCTGCGCCCGCCCGGCGGTAGCCGGGCACTGCGATTGACCCTGATCCACCGTCGACCTACCAACCGCTCTCGATGGACTTCGACCTCCCCGAGACGCACCGCCAGCTCCGCGACGTGGTCCGCGCATTCTGCGAGAAGGAGGTCCGTCCCAACGCCATCGAGTGGGACAAGCAAGAGCGCTTCCCCAAGGAGATCGTCCCCGGGCTTGCCGAGCTCGGCCTGCTCGGCATTCGCATCCCCGAGGAATACGGCGGCGCCGGCATGGACACCACGGCCTACGCCGTGTGCGTCGAGGAGTGCGCGCGGGTCGACGGCTCGCTCGCGCTGACGGTCGCGTCCCACAACGGCCTCGGCACCGGCCACGTCCTCGCGTTCGGCAACGAGGCGCAGAAGCGCAAGTACCTGCCGAAGGCGGCGAGCGGCGAGTGGCTCGCCGCGTGGGGTCTCACCGAGCCGGGCAGCGGGTCGGACGCGGCGGGCATGCGCACCACCGCCAAGCGCGACGGCGACGAGTGGGTGATCAACGGCACCAAGATGTTCATCACCCAGGGCTCGGTCGGCGGGTTCTGCGTGGTGCTCGCGAAGACCACGCCCGAGAAGAAGCAGAAGGGCATCACCGCCTTCATCGTCGAGCACGGCACCCCCGGCTTCCGCGCGAGCAAGCACCTCGAGAAGCTCGGCATGCGCTCGAGCGATACCGTGGAGCTGTCGTTCGAGAACGTGCGCGTGTCCGACGCGCAGCGCCTGGGCCAGCTCGATAACGGCTTTATCGATACGCTGCAGATCCTCGATAAGGGCCGCATCTCGATCGCCGCGCTCGCCCTCGGGCTCGGCCGCGGCGCGCTCGAGCTCTCCATCGCCTACGCGAAGGACCGTAAGCAGTTCGACAAGCCCATCGCCGACTTCCAGGCCATCCAATGGATGATCGCCGACTCGCGCACCGAGCTCGATGCCGCGGCGCTCCTCACCTACCGCGCCGCCGCGCTCGCCGACCAGGGCAAGCCCTTCTCGCGCGAGGCGTCGATGGCCAAGCTGTACGCGTCCGAGGCCGCCACCCGCGTGTGCAACCGCGCGGTGCAGATCCACGGCGGCTACGGCTACACCCGTGAGTACCAGGTCGAGCGCCACCTGCGCGACGCCAAGCTGTGCGAGATCGGCGAGGGCACGAGCGAGGTGCAGCGGATGGTCATCTCGCGGCACGTGCTCGGCGCGTAGGCGCTACTTCGGGCAGCCCACCGTCGCCACGTCGAGCAGCGTGGAGCAGGGCCAGCGGAAGTTGTTGATCGCGTCGGCGACGCAGTTGAGGCCGCCCTCGACCCATTCGTTGTTGGTCGTGATGTGGCGCGGGCAGCCCGTGGGGTCGAGCTCGAGGACGAGCCGCGTGCAGGAGAGCCCGCACTTCATCATGTAAGAGGCGATCGACATCTGCGCGTTGGGGACGGTCGTCTCGTCCGTGCACGCGACCGACCTGCCGGCGCACCCTCCCTGGTCGAGCGGATACTCGTAGAAATGCGGGCCGCCGCCGCCGCTGTCGGCGGGCGGGGCGGTGAGGGTCGTGTCCGGCGGAGGTGCCGTGTCGACCACGAACCCCGCGTCGAACGGGACGCTGCCCCCGCCGCAGCTCCACTCGCCCGCGTCGAAGCATTGGCAGAGGGTGCCGCTCCCCGTGCGGCACGACGCGCCGGGCACGCACGCCGTGGTGGCGCACGAGGGCGTCGCGGCGTCCGGCGGCGCGCCGGTGGGATCCGAGCTCGAACAGCCGAGCAGCGCGATCGTGAGAACGAGCCGGCGCATGGCGAAAGGGAGGCTACCATCGGGCGACCGTGCGCGCCCGCCTCGCGCTGCTGCTGGTGCTGCTCATCACGCTGATGGGCTGCGCCGCCGATCGCTCGACGGTGATGCCGCTCACCCAGTGGACGTTCGAGGCCCAGGACATCGCGGCGCGGCCGGTGACGCTCCCGACGCACCTCGCGCTCCCCGATCGCCCGCTCGTCTACTCCCTGAAGACGTCCGTCTCGCTGCCGCCGCAGATGACGAACCAGTCGCTCACGCTGGCGTTCGTCCGGCTGCCGGCGATCGCCGTGCTGTACGTCAACGGCAAGCCGGCGGTCGCGCTCGATGCCGACGTCACGACCCGCTACCGCGTGTCCGGCGCGCAGCGGTGGACGATCCCCGCCGAGCTCAACGCGAAGCCGACCATGGAGCTCGAGCTCGCGCTCGAACACAGCTTCACCCAGAGCGCGTGGATCGACACGGTGCCGCACCTGAGCGACACCGATCACGGCGACCGCGAGTTCCTCGCGATCCACGCGTTCAACACCGCCACCGCGCTGTTCGGCATGGCGCTCGTCGTGGCCTCCGGGCTCTCGTATCTGCTGATCTTCCTCCTCGATCGCAGCCGCAAGGCGTACGCCTGGTTCGTCGTCGAGGCGATCGGCGGCATCGCGTTCCCCACCTTCGCCGCCGGGATCACGCAGCCCTTCTTCGGCACGCGCGACGCGATCGTGATGGGCGCGCAGTTGATGCTCGGTGCGATCGCCGCGGTCGCCTTCGTGCGGGTCTACTTCGGTCTCGGGTTCCCGGGGCGGCGCGTGCTCGCGGCGTGGGCGGTCGTCGCGGCGTTCGCGCTCTTGACCGCGGGCCCCTTCTCCACGCGATGGTTCGCGCCGCTCGCCGCCCTCACCGTCGCCATCTCCGCGCAGGTGCAGATCGCGCTCTGCATCAAGCTGTGGCGGCAGAAGCCGCGTCCGCGCAACGTCATCCTCGTGTCGCTCGCGTGGCCGATCGCGGGCATCCTCGGGACCATCGAGATCCTGTGGTGGCTCGGCTTCGGGGCGCCGTTCCACGGCGTGCAGGGCGGCTCGGCGGCGATCTCGATCGTCGCGTTCCTCCGCATCTCGGCGCTGAGTCGGGAGCACGTCCGGTCGCTGCGAAAGACCGACCACCTGCTCGCCGAACAGGCCGCGCGCCTCGCGCAGCTCGAGGACAAGAACCTCGAGGTCGAGCGCCTCAACGAGGAGCTGCGACGTCAAATCGCCTCCCGCTCGGCGCAGCTCGCGGACGCGCTCGCCCGAATCGGCGCGCGGCACTCGGGCGTGGTGACGCTCGACATCGGCGACACCGTCGCCGGTCGCTATCGCATCGTGCGCCCGATCGCCTCGGGCGGCATGGGCTCGGTCTACGAGGTCGTCCGCGCCAAGGACGGCGCGCCGTTCGCGCTCAAGGTCCTCCATGGGCGCAACGAGCCGCTCGCGCTCGCGCGGTTCGCGCGGGAGGCCCAGATCGCCGCGCAGATCGACCACCCCAACGTCGTGTCGATCGTCGACATGGACGTCGACGCCGATGGCTACGTGTTCCTCGTGATGGAGCTGGTCCGCGGCACCACGCTGTCGGAGCTCCGCGATCGGTTCGGCGATCTCGCGTTCGCCCGGCCGGTGCTCCACCAGGTCGCCCTCGGCCTCGCGGCGATCCACGACCGCGGCATCGTCCACCGCGACCTCAAGCCGGCCAACGTGATGATCGTCGACCCGGACGGCACGCCGCACGCGAAGATCACCGACTTCGGCGTCGCGATGCTCGACGACAAGGACATCTCGAGCAGCCAGGACGCGACGGTGAACGATCGCGCTCGTCGCGAGGACAGCACGGCGGTCGAGGCGCCGAACGTCACGCCCTCGCGCCGCCCGCCGCCGGTCTCGTCGACGCCGCTCACGCACACCGGCGTGGTGGTTGGCACGCCGATGTACATGGCGCCCGAGCTGCTCGCGGGCGCGCGCCACGCCAAGCCCTCGTCCGACGTGTTCGGCCTCGGCGTGCTCGCCTTCCTCCTCCTCACCGGCGAGCATCCGCTCCCCGAGCGTCGGAGCGCGGCGAACGACGTCCGCGAGGCCCCCCCGCTCGCGAGCAAGCGGCCCGACCTTCCGCCCGCGATCACGGCGATCGTCGACGCGGCGCTCGCCGTCGACCCGGCGAAGCGCCCCGACGCGCGCCAGTTCGCCGCCGCTTTTGCCGCGGATCCGGTCGCTCGCGCTGGGTGATTCGGGAATTTTGTGCAGTGCAACAAATCCCCTTTTGCTCCTGTCCCAGCGGCGTTATCAAGCACGCGCCATGAACAAGGTTCATCCCGACGCGAAGAGCGCGCTCAAGGACGTGACCGACGGGGCCACGATCCTCGCCGGCGGCTTCGGCCTGTGCGGCATCCCCGAGAACTGCATCGCCGCCCTGCGTGAGCTCGGCCCGAAGAACCTCACCTTCGTGTCGAACAACTGCGGCGTCGACGACTTCGGTCTCGGCATCCTCCTCAACAACAAACAGATCGCCAAGATGATCTCGTCGTACGTCGGCGAGAACAAAGAGTTCGAGCGCCAGTACCTCACCGGCGAGCTCGAGGTCGAGCTCACGCCGCAGGGCACGCTCGCCGAGCGCCTGCGGGCGGGCGGCGCCGGCATCCCCGCGTTCTTCACGCCGACCGGCGTGGGCACGGTGATCAGCGAGGGCGGTCTCCCGCTCAAGTACGGCCCCGGCGGCAAGCCGATCAAGACGAGCGACCCCAAGGAGGTCCGCCAGTTCGATGGCCGCGAGTACGTGCTCGAGCCGGCCATCACGGGCGATTTCGCGATCGTGAAGGCCTGGAAGGGCGACCGCTACGGCAACCTCGTCTACCGCCACACCGCGATGAACTTCAACCCGATGATGGCGGCGGCGGCGCGGATCACGATCGCCGAGGTCGAGGAGCTGGTCGAGGTCGGCACGCTCGACCCGGACCACATCCACACGCCCGGCATCTTCGTGCACCGCATCGTCAAGGGCATCGGCTACGAGAAGCGCATCGAGCGCCGCACGATCCGCAAGAACTGAGGAAGAACGAACCATGGCCCTCAACCGTGAACAGATCGCGATGCGCGCCGCCGCGGAGCTGCGCGACGGCTACTACGTCAACCTCGGCATCGGCATGCCCACGCTCGTCGCCAACTACATCCCGGCGGGGGTCGAGGTCGTGCTGCAGAGCGAGAACGGCCTCCTCGGCATCGGCCCGTACCCGCTGGAGAAGGACCTCGACGCCGACCTGATCAACGCCGGCAAGGAGACGGTCACGATGCTCAAGGGCTCGGCGATCTTCTCGTCGAGCGACTCGTTCGCGATGATCCGCGGCGGCCACATCGACCTCGCCATCCTCGGCGCGATGCAGGTCTCCGAGCGCGGAGACCTCGCCAACTGGATGATCCCCGGCAAGATGGTCAAGGGCATGGGCGGCGCGATGGATCTGGTCGCCCGCGCCAAGCGGGTGGTCGTGATCATGGAGCACACCGCGAAGGACGGGTCGCCGAAGATCCTCCGCGAGTGCGAGCTGCCGCTCACCGGCAAGCGCGTCGTCCACCGGATCATCACCGAGATCGCCGTGATCGACGTGATGCCCGAGGGCCTGTTCCTCCGCGAGGTCGCGCCCGGCATCTCGGCCAAAGAGGTGCAGGAGCGCACCCAGCCGACGCTCCGGGTCGACCAGGAGCTCCAGGAGATCGCGGTCGCCTGACGGGCTTGGCGTCCCCGCGCCCACCCTTGTAGGGTCCCCCCACAGCCGTGGCTTGGAACGAGCGGGTTCGACCGGAGACCGACGCGAGCGAGAAACGCTCTGCGGGCAAGGGCGTCTTTCGCAAGTGCGACGGGTGCGGCGAGACGCTGACCTCCGAGGCCTTCGCGAAGAACTTCGAGGTTTGCCCGCAGTGCGGCCAGCACCACCGGCTCTCCGCGGCCGAGTGGCGCCGCCTCCTGCTCGACGGCGGTTCGTTCGCCGAGTGGGATCCCCACCTCGAGCCGGCCGATCCGCTGCAGTTCACCGACGGGCGGAGCTACCCCGACCGGATCGCGGCGGCCCAGCGCGCCACCAACGCCAAAGAGGCGATCGAGATCGGCCGCGCCGCCATCGACGGCGTCGGCATCGCCTACGGCGCGTTCGTCTTCTCGTTCATGGGCGGCTCCATGGGCTCCGTCGTCGGCGAGAAGATCACGCGCCTGTTCGAGCGCGCCCTCGCCGAGCGCCTGCCGGTGGTGCTCCTCCAGGCCTCGGGCGGCGCGCGCATGCAGGAGGGCATCCTCTCGCTCATGCAAATGGCGAAGACGGTCGCCGCGCTCGGCAAGCTGCGCGACTCGCGCCTCGCCTTCATCTCGGTCTGCCTCCATCCCACCACCGGCGGTGTCGCGGCGAGCTTCGCCCTCCTCGGAGACGTGAACCTCGCCGAGCCCAAGGCGCTGATCGGCTTCGCGGGCCCGCGCGTGATCGAGTCGACGATCCGGCAGAAGCTCCCCGAGGGCTTCCAGCGCGCGGAGTTCCTCCTCGAGCACGGAATGATCGATCGCGTGGTGCCCCGCCTGTCGATGCGACAGGAGCTCGCGACGATCCTGCGCCACCTCCGCTGATGCTCGAGGGGGCGCTCGGCCGGCTGTATGCGCTTGCCAAGCGCGGCGCGCGACGGAGCCTCGACGCGATGCTCGAAGCGTGCGCGCGCGAGGGCGAGCCGCAGGACCGGTTCGCGTCGGTGCACATCGCGGGCACCAACGGCAAGGGCAGCGTCGCCGCGTCGATGGAGTCGATCGCGCGCGCGTCGGGCATGCGCACCGGGCTCTACACGAGCCCGCACCTGATGAAGTTCGCGGAGCGGATCCGCATCGACGGCGTACCGATCGCCGACGAGGTTCTCGCGCGGCACCTCGTCGAGGTGATGGATCGGCACCCCGAGCTGACGTTCTTCGAGGTCGCCACGATGGTCGCGTTCCGCGTGTTCCACGAGGCGCACGTCGAGCTCGCGGTGCTGGAGGTCGGCCTTGGCGGGCGGCTCGACGCGACGAACGTCGTGAGCAAGCCGGCGGCGACGGCGATCACGAGCATCGCCTACGACCACACCGAGTGGCTGGGCGACCGGATCGAGTCGATTGCCGCCGAGAAGGCGGGGATCCTCAAGCCCGGCGTGCCGCTCGTCACCGGTCCGCTCCCGAGCGCGGCGGCGCGGGTGATCGAAGCGCGCGCGCTCGAGGTCGCCGCGGCGCCGATCTGGCGGGTCGGGGAGGAGCTGACGACGACCGCGCACGGCGAGCACCTCGTCGTGCAGGGCCCGGTCGGCCGCTCGCTCTCGGTGACGCCCTCGCTCCGCGGCGTCCACCAACGCAACAACGCCGCCGTCGCCGTCGGCCTGTCGTGGCTCCTGCGCTCGCCGCCCGCGGGCGCGCATCCGCTCGCCATCGAGGACGTCGCGATCGCGCGCGGGATCGCCGCGGTGAGCTGGCCCGGCCGGCTCGAGCTCCTCGCCACGCGCGACGGCGCCGTGCTGCTCGACGGCGCGCACAACGAGGAGGGCGCGCTGGCGCTCGCGGCCGAGCTCGACGCGCACCCCGGCCGCTACGCGCTGGTGTTCGGCGCGATGGGCGACAAGGCGTGGGGCACGATGGTGCGCACCCTGGCGCGCAAGTTCGAGACGCGGGTGTACGTCGCGCCGTCGGCCGGCGCGCGCGGCGCCGCCGATCCGCACGCGCTCCTGGCGATCGATCCGGGGGGGCGCGTCGCGTCGACCGTCGAGGACGCGCTCGTGTTGGCGCGCGAAGCGGTGGGCGACGGCACGGTGGTGGTCGCCGGCAGCCTGTACCTCGTCGGCGAGGCCCGCTCGATTCTCACGGGCGAGCCTCGCGATCCGCAGGTGGGGTTGTAGCGCGACCGGTTCGACCGCTACTTCGTGCGCAGCTCGCGCTTGAGGATCTTGCCGGTCGGTCCCTTCGGGAGCGCGTCCATGAACTCCACGACGCGCGGGTATTTGTACGCCGCGAGGTGCTCTTTGCAGTACGCGATGATGTCCTCGGCGCTCGCCTTGTGGCCGGGCTTGAGCGCGAGGATGGCCTTGACCTCTTCGCCGTGACTCTCGTGGGGGACGCCGATGACGGCGGCCTCGGCGACGGCGGGGTGGGCGTAGAGGCACTCCTCGATCTCGCGCGGGTACACGTTGAACCCGCCGCGGATGATCATGTCCTTCTTGCGATCGACGATGAAGTAGTAGCCGTCGTCGTCGCGGATGGCGACGTCGCCGGTGTGGAACCAGCCGCCCTTGAACGCCTCGGCGTTGGCCTCGGGCTTCTTGTAGTAGCCCTTCATCACGTTGTGGCCCTTGATGCAGATCTCACCGGGCTCGCCGTTCTTCTCGACCGTCTTGTCCTGGTCGTCGACCAGCTTGAACTCCACGCCCTTGATCGGGAGGCCGATGGAGCCCGGCTTCTTCGGGCGCTCGAGGATGTTGAAGCTCGCGACCGGCGACGTCTCCGAGAGGCCGTAGCCCTCGAGGATGTTGACCTTGTACTTCTCGTCGAAGGCCTTCATCACCTCGACCGGCATGGCGGCGCCGCCGCTCGCGCAATACTTCAGCGTCGAGAGGTCGTACTTGCCGGCGTCGGGGTGGTGGAGCAGCGCGAAGTACATCGTGGGCACGCCAGCGAAGAGCGTGACCTTGTGCTTCGCGAGGAGCTCGAAGGCCGCGGTCGGCTCGAAGCGCGGCATCAGCACGATGGTGCCGCCGCCGAGCAACGTGGCGTTCTGGATGCACGTCTGACCGAAGCTGTGGAACAGCGGGAGCACCGCGAACGCGACGGCGCTCGAGTCGGTGCGGAGCAGCTTCGTGGCCGCGTATTCCGCGTTGTAGAAGAGGTTGAAGTGGGTGAGCTCGGCGCCCTTGGGGCGGCCGGTCGTGCCCGAGGTGTAGAGGATGACGGCGGTGTCGTCCGGCATCGTGTTGGGGAGCTCGGTCACCGGCTCCGAGGTGCCGATCAGCGCGGTCATGCTGATCGCGCCCTCGGGCGCGGTGGGGTCGGTCGGGTCGGCCTTGGCGACGATGACGTGCTTGCACGTGGGCACGCGCGCCGCGCCCGCCTTGGCCTGCTCGTAGAAGCCCTCCCATACGACGAGCGCGACCGCGTCGGAGTCCTCGAGGTGGTAGGCGATCTCGTCGGCCGTGAGCAGCACGTTCATCGGCACGACGGGGTTCGCGTTGTAGTGCGCGCCGAAGTACGCGAGCGTGAAGTGCGGCACGTTGGGCAGGAGCAGCGCGATGTGCTGCCCCGGGTGGATGCCGAGCTTCTTGAGACCGCCGGCAAACCGCTGCGCGTACCCGTGGACCATCATGTACGGCAGCTGCCGATCGTTGATGATCAGCGCGGTCTTCGCGGGGGAGGCGTGGGCACTGTCGCGCAGCAGCGACGCGAGGTTGAGCATCGGGAGATCTCCTTCGGGGAGACCGATGCTAACGGCGCGGCCGCCCGGATCGCCACCCCTCAGGCTCGGCGCGCGCAAACGCCCGAGGACGCACCGCTCCGCCGCGCGCAGCGGAAGCCGTTGGGGCATCGCCCGACGTCCGGCCCGCACGGGCGCGAGCAATAGCCGCCGGCTCCCGGCTCGGTGCAGAGCCCACTCGCGCAGGACTCGCCCTCTTCGCAGGGCTCGCCCATGTCGCTCGGGGCCGACAGCGGCGGGGGCTCGGGGACGCTCGGCGGCGGTCCGACGATCCGATCGATGAGATCGAGGTAGGCCGCGGTCTGCACGTAGACGTTGCGCGTGGTGGGGCTCGCGCAGTCGAGGCTGCCCCTCGACAGCACGCCCATCACCTCGCCGGTGGTCTCGTTGATCGCCGGGCCGCCGCTGTCGCCCGAGCAGGTGGACTCGGAGACCACGAGCTCGGTGGGGGAGACCGCGAGGATCGGCACCGACGCGCGGAACCGGCGGATTCCCTCGTGGCCCTTCTTGCCGATGCGGCCGAAGCCGACCGAGACGATCGATTGGCCGACGAGCGGGCGGCTCGTGCGCGCGACGACCAGCGGTTTGACGTGGAGCGCGCGATCGAGCGTGACGAGCGCGATGTCGGCGTCGCACAGCAGATCGGTGTAGGGCGCGTGGATCGAGCGGCCGTAGGCGACCGGCGCGCCGCTGCGCGCGTCGTCCCCGAGGTGGACCGAGAGCGACGCCGCCGCGAGCGGCCGGCCGACCTGCGACGACCTCGCGGGACATTCGATGCTCGTGGTGCGCAGCTCGGCGACGCAGTGGCGGGCGGTCAGCAGGACGTCCTTGGCGATGACGATCGCCGTGCACAGGTGCTGCGTCGCGCCCTCGCGGGCGAGCAGCGCGACGACGGCGGGGTGGCGCCCGTTGTCGAGGGCGCCGTGCACGATGGCCTCCGACACGCTGACGGCGGGGGCGGACGGTTCGATGCTCTCGTCGGTCGACGAGCACGCGGAAACGATCGAGACGAGCCCGGCGACGCCGAGCTTCAACCAAGTCTTCATGGTGACCTCCGACGCCCTGCACAGCGAGCGTCGTGCCGCACGGCGACTCGTGCGATCTCGCGGGCTTCGCGGCGGCGGCGACCGGCGGCGCCGGCGGTCCGCCGGCGGTCCGCCGCCGCTATCCGGCGGTCCGCCGCTGCTATGCTCAGCCGCTTGCGCCACCGCGCACTCTCGCTCCTCGGCGTCGTCGTTCTCGGCTGCGGATACCCCGAGTTCCGCTTCGCGCCCGACGCCGCGCCCGAGACCGACACAGGGCCGATGGACGCCACGACCGACGCCGGGGGCGATTCGGGAGTCGAGACCGCACCCGAGGGGCCGCCCGCGTCGTGCCTTGTGCTGCACGAGCGCGACCCCTCGGTGAAGAGCGGCACGTACACCATCGATCCGGACGCCGCCGGGCCGATCGAGCCGTTCGCCGTGTTCTGCGAGATGGTCGCCGACGGTGGCGGTTGGACGCTCGCGCTCAAGGTCGACGGCAGCAAGACGACGTTCGCCTACGACGCGAGCTACTGGACCAACGCCGAGACGCTCAACCCGGGGTCGACCAACCTCGACGCCGTCGAGACCAAGTCGATGTCCTTCTCCACCGTCCCGTTCCGCCAGCTGCGGCTCGGGATGCGCGAGGGCGGCGTCGACCGCTTCGCGACGATCGCCGTCACCCACTCCTCGCTGCGCGCGGCGTTCTCGGGCGCGCGGATCAGCACGATCGCAGGCCGAGACGCGTGGCTGAAGCTGCTCGGCGCGCCGGTCCTGCAACCAAACTGCAACGACGAGGGCCTCAACATCCGCTACGCGACGGGCATCGCGCCGCGCGTCCGCATCGGCATCATCGGCAACGAGCAGGCCGACTGCGCGACGCCCGACTCGTACATCGGGATCGGCGCCGAGCACACGCTCACGCCCACGTGCTTCGGGATCGGCGCGCCGCCGGTGATCGTCGGCAACCTCGCGCGCGAAGCCTGCGGCAGCGACGCGGACCGAACCACGTTCGCGTTCGCCCTCGTGTTCGTGCGCTAGCCGTTCAGTTCCAGGTCGGGTCGGTCGCGAACACGGCGCAGTTGCACACGTCGCCCGCGCACTTCGTGGTCGTGTAATAGACGTGGCCGGCGTTCGCGCCGGTGTAGACCCAGATCGCCGCCGTCGAGCCGGCGTTCTTGCACACGACCGCGCCGCTGGTCCGCGGGAGGAACTCGAGCGTGCCCGCCGTGGGCCAGGCGTTGGCTGCGGCGGTCGCCATCTCGACGGTGTAGGTGCTCGCGTCGCCGGGGACGCCGACGCCCTTGCAGTAGTCGCTCGAGAGGAAGTAGCTCTGACCGAGCGGCCAGCTGCCGGGCGTGCCGACCGAGTTCTTGTGCGTGACCGCGCAGCCGCCGGCGCAGCACCCCGGCGTCGCGCACTCGCAGCCGTCGTCGGCGCCGACGGTCGGCTTGCTGCAGTTCGCGAAGCCCACCTTGCACGTCGAGGTGCACGCGCCCGCGGCGCACGCGGCGGTGGCCACGTTGGTGGTGGAGCAGGCGCGACCGCACCCGCCGCAGTTGCTCGGCGAGGTGCTGGTGTCCGTCTCGCAGCCGTTGGCGTCGGTGCCGGCGGTGTCGCAGTTGGTGAAGCCGGGCGCGCACCCGGTGTAGCTGCAGCCCGAGCCGCCGCACGTCGCGCCGAGGCTGCGGACGGTGTCGCACTTGGCGCCGCACGCGCCGCAGTTGGCGGTGGTGTTGAGCGGCGTCTCGCAGCCGTTGGTGTTGCCGCCGGTTTTGTCGCAGTCGCCGAAGCCCGACGTGCACGTGTACGCGCACAGGCTCGCGGTGCAGCTCGCCGTCGACGCATTCGTCGGCTCGCACTTCACGCCGCAGCCGCCGCAGTTGAGGGTGTTCGTCGTCGGCGTCTCGCAGCCCTCGAGGTCGGGCGCGGTGGTGTCGCAGTTGGCGAAGCCTGCCTTGCAGCTGCTGTAGGCGCACGCGCTGCCGAGGCAGGTGGCGCCGTTGGAGCGGACCGTGTCGCAGGTGACCGTGCACGCGTCGGACGCGACGACGTCGGGCTTGGTGTCGGCGACGAGGGTGTCGGTCGGCGCGTCGGCCGCCGTCGTCGCGTCGCCGTCGGCGAGCCCGGAGTCGATCGCGGAGTCGACCGCGGAGGTCTCGGGCTCGGCCGAGTCTGTTGCGGCGTCGAGCTCCGCGCTGTCGATGGCTCCGTCGGCGGGCGAGGACTCGGCGATCGCGGTGTCGGGCGCGGCGTCGATCGAGGCGTCGCTGCAGGCGGCGCCGACGCACTCGACCTCTTCGAGCCCGCTCAGGCCGATCACGTTCGCGCAACCGGCGGTCAGCGCGAAGACCAACCCGAGCAGGCGAAGCGACCGCATCGGTCCAAGGATGCGGTGACGCGCGCGCTTCGGCAAGAAAGAGATCGGCCACTTGCTGGCCGAGGTGGCGGCGATGCGCGACAATGCCCCGATGGTGTCGTCGAAGAGGGGACGTGCACATCGCATCGCAGCGGCGATCACCGCGCTGACGCTCGTGCTCGGGGCCGTCCCCGCCGCCGCGCAGACGGCGGCCGAAAAAGAGACGGCGCGCGCCATGATGAAGGACGGCCGCGCCAAGCGCGAGAAGGGCGATCACAAGGGCGCCCTCGAGAGCTTCTCCGCCGCGGACGGCATCATGAAGCTCCCGACGACCGGCCTCGAGGTCGGTCGGTCGCAGACCGATCTCGGCCTGCTGGTCGAGGCGCGAGACTCCTTCCTCCGCGTCACGCGTCACCCCGAGCAGCCCGGCGAGCCCCCCGGCTTCAAGGACGCGCGCAAAGAGGCCGCAGACCTCGCGGCCAAGCTCGAGGGCCGAATCCCCTCGCTCAGGCTGGCGATCACGGGCGGCTCGTCTCCGCTCGTGACGATCGACGGCGAGACGATCGCGAGCGCCACGCTCGCCGGCGCCATCAAGCTCAACCCCGGCGCGCACAAGGTCATCGTCACGGCCAAGGGCGCCACCAAGGCGGAGGTGGACGTCGAGCTCAAGGAGGGCGAGAGCAAGGAGCAGGCGATCGAGCTCAAGGCCGAAGCCGGCCCCCCGCCGATCGAGCCCCCCCCGATCCAAGCGGAGAAGCCCCCGGAGGAGCCTCCGAAGCCGGGGACCTCGCCGCTCGTCTATGTCGGTTTCGGCCTCGCCGGCGTGGGAATCGTGGTCGGCTCGGTCACCGGCATCCTCGCCATGTCGAAGACGAGCGCGGCCAAGGAGCAGTGCGACGGCACGCGCTGCCCGCCCTCCACGCACGACGATCTCGCGAGCGCGCGCTCGATGGCCACGGTGTCCACCGTGTCGTTCGCCGCCGCTGCGGTGGGGCTCGGCCTCGGCATCTACGGGCTCGTCTCGTCGAAGGGCTCCTCCGCGGAGCCCCCCAAAGCGTCGCTCGGGCCGTTGCGCAGGTTGGAGCCCATGGTGGGATTCGGCACGATTGGTCTCACCGGCTCGTTCTGAACTGTTCGCGCGCAAGCCGCGCGCGCGCGATACTGACCACTCGTGAGCATTCCGCCTCCCGATCGGCCATCGCCGCTCGCTCCGGGTTATCGCCTGGACCGATACGAGCTGCTCTGCCCGTTGGCGCAGGGTGGCATGGCCTCCGTGTGGGTCGCGCGCCAGGTCGGCAAGCACGGCTTCGAGAAGCTCGTCGCGCTCAAGACGATCCTCCCGCAGTTCGCGAGCGACTTCCGCTTTCGCCGGATGTTCCTCGACGAGGCGCACATCGCCGCCGGCATTGAGCACGTCAACGTCGCCCAGATCCTCGACCTCGGCGAGCAGCACGACGTCCTCTACATCGCGATGGAGTGGGTCGACGGCGACGCGCTGTCGAAGCTACAGCGCGCGGTCGAGAAGAAGAGCCTCGCGATCCCGGTGCCGATCGTCTGTCGCATCCTCGCCGACGCGTGCGGCGGGCTCCACGCCGCCCACGAGCTGCGCAACCGCGAGGGGGAGCTGCTCAACGTCGTGCACCGCGACGTCTCGCCGCAGAACATCCTGGTCAACACCAAGGGCCTCGCGAAGATCATCGACTTCGGCATCGCCAAGGCGCGCGATCGCGTCGCCGAGGACACCAACGCCGGCGTGCTCAAGGGGAAGATCCAGTACATGGCCCCCGAGCAGGCCACGGGGAAGAGCGTCGACCGTCGCGCCGACGTGTGGGCGATCGGGGCAATTCTCTACCATTTGCTCGCAGGGAAGCCGCCGTTCGACGCGCCGAACCAGCTCGCGACGCTGCACCGCCTCTCGTCCGGGCGGCCGCCGCTGCCGCTCCCCGGGTCGGTGCCGAAGCCGATCGCCGACGTGGTGCGCGCCGCCCTCTCGCACGACGTCGACAAGCGGATCGCCACCGCCGCCGATCTGCAGTCGCAGCTCGAGGACGCCATGGCGACCGCCGGCCTGCGCGCGACCACGAGCGACGTCGCGCAGTTCCTCCGCGAGCACCTCGCCGACCGGGCCGAGGCGCGCAAGAAGGCCGTCGAGCTCGCGCTCAAGGCCGCCGCCGAGCGCGCGCGCGTCGCCTCGGTGCTGACGATGCCGCTCAACGACTCGAGCAGCGGGGTCAGCGACGCCAAGCAGAAGTCGAACCCGGAGATCGGCAGCCTGAGCGAGCTCGCGCCGCACCGGTCGGAGTTCCCGACGACGCTCGGGGTCGTGGCCGGTCATACCGGCTCGTCACAGATCCTCGCGCCGCCGATGTCGAGCGGGCTGCTGGCCGGTCGCGGCAAATGGATCGCGGTCGGCGGCATCGGCGTCGCGCTGCTCATCGGCGTCCTCGTCCTCGCGACCTCCAACAAAAAGCCCGACGCGCCCGTGCCCGCGGCGGCACCGAGCGCGATCGAGCTGCCTCGCGCCTCCGTCAGCGCGCCGCTCCCCGCGCCGTCGCCCGTCGCGGTCGCGCCCACGCCGTCG
>JALHOE010000125.1 GCA_022843175.1 Deltaproteobacteria bacterium | reverse complement strand
GGGACGACGACAACTACGAGCACGACGACAACTACGAAGCCGAAGCAGTCAACCAAGGAGACGGATGCTCAGATGTAATTGTCGTTGATGCGAGAATGTAGTTGTCGTCGGCCAGCCCGACTCCTCCCGCGCGCAGTATGCACGGCGACGAGCCCCCGGCCCCCTACGCGCAGGGCACGTTCACGCTTCGCGCTTTATCGTTACAGAGACCTTGAACGCCGCAGCTGCAGAGCGACGACGTGCACGCGCTCGGGAGCGGTCTGCAGGTGTACTCCGCACTCAGCTTCGACTTGTCGGCCATCGTTCCGCAACAGGTGCATCGGATCTCGCAATACTCGGCGGCGCCACAGGTCTTCGGTCCACAAGCGACTGGCGGAAGAGCGGGGTTGACCGGGGCACCGGGCGGCGGCGGTGCAAGCGGCGGCGGTGCAGCCGGCGGCGGTGTGGGCGACGTCGAACAGCCAGCGAGAAGCAGGAGGTGGGCGGCGCGCATATCGCAGCGTTGCATAGCCGCGGTCTCTTGGGTTCTTGGGGCACGGACACCCGGGGCGTGGCTGTCACGGTAGGTCTCCGGCGAGAGGAGGGGGCACGCCGAGGATTCCTCCTCGCTCTCCTCGTCACCACGACGATTGCGCTTGCACCTCGCTCCGCCGATGCGTGCTCGGCGCCAGCGGAGCGCTTCGCCACGGCGGCGGAGCTGGCTCACGCGTTCTCCGGTCTCACGCTGCCGGCGGGGTTCGTCTTCATCAAGGCGCCATCGCTGCGACCGCCGCCGCTGAGACTGCCCGGCGCAGCGTTCCGGCCTCATCCAGCTTCGCGGGCGCTCCGAGCCGCACGAGGCTACTCGAGAAGGTCGAGCGCGCTCGAAATATGCCGGATGTATTCACCGAACTCTTCGTCGGATTCCTTCGCTGCGGTGTTCGCAATACGCTGATGCCAGTCCCGTCGCCGATCATCAGACAACGCAATCCCGAGCAGGACCAGTGCGCTCAACAAACCGGCGCTCCCACGAGCGCACATGTCAAACGAAGGCCACGACGACTCGATCCTAGCGGCAAAATAGTCTCGCACTTTCGTCCGGACAGTCTCCAATGCGGCGTCATCCACAAGGTCATTTGCGAATGGGTACAGGCGTACGCTACCCAGGATTTGCATGCGCCCAGCGTCCTGCGTCTCACCGAGCGCAACGAGCCTCTCTATCAAGGACGAGAGGTCTTTGTCACCAGCAAGGAACGCACGAAACGCCGGTTGCAGACCGGGCTTGACGAGACGAGCGCCCGCCAAGCGGAAGAGGGCGACCAACCCTGCTGCCGCGTGACCACTCTTGCCGCTGCGCGCAGAACTCTCGACATCTGCCTGCAGGAAGTCGGCAATGACCTGCCCCCCAACCCGCTACCAGCGATGACGTAGCCATCTGGGCCTCTCCGAACTGCTCTTGAATATTGGCAGGCTGAGTCGGTCGGTGTCCAACACCAGCCCGGAGTCGGTGCGCGCCGGCTTCGCCCAACGAGCCCCCAACGAGCCCCGGCAGGGAGCGCGAGGGTAGCGCGAGGGCGCCGGCGGCGAACACGGTTGGCGGCGCGGAGGCGAGCGCGCTGTGCGGGCGGACATCGTTGTTGAAGTGCAGCTCAACGCCGTGGGCGTGGGCCCAGCGTTCGAGCGCGCTGGAGATGAACTCCGGCCCGTTGTCGGCGGTCCCGGACGGTTCAACCGCGGGGACGCGGTTCCTCCGCGAACATCCGCGACACGAGGAGACCCGTCGGGCTGCGGCCACCGCCAACAACCTTCGACACCACACTGACGCCGTCGTAGGTACTGCGCCACCACCACTTTTCTCTGCAATCAAAACCTTCGACACTGCATCCCTAATGGCGCGGAGGGTCGCGTCATTTCCAGCCTGTCTCTGTCGGTCGATTCCAGCGTGCGGTCCGAGGGCACGACCCTCGCCGGTCGCTATCGGCTGCTCGCGCTCCTCGGCGTCGGGGGTATGGGGAGCGTCTACCGCGCGCAGGACCTGGAGCTCGACGAGACGGTCGCGCTCAAGGTGCTGCGTCGGGATCTGGCGACGATGCCGGGCATCCTCGACCGCTTTCGGCGGGAGGTGAAGCTCGCCCGGAAGGTCACTCACCCCAACGTCGCGCGCACCTTCGACATCGGTGAGCACGACGGCGAGCGCTTCCTCACCATGGAGCTCGTAGAGGGCGAATCGCTCGGCGAACGACTGCACCGCGACACGCGCCTGCCGCTCGAGGTCGCGATCGAGATCGCGGTCGCGGTGTGTCACGGCCTCTCGGCCGCGCATGCTGCGGGCGTCGTCCATCGCGATCTCAAGCCGGACAATATCCTCCTCGCCAAGCAGGGGCGTGTCGTCATCACCGACTTCGGGATCGCACGCGCCGTCCTCGAGCGCGTGGGGCCGGTCCGGACGTCGGGCCTCGCGATCGGCACCCCGGAGTACATGGCTCCCGAGCAGGTCGAGGCGAGCAGCAACGTCGATCACCGCGCCGATCTCTATGCGCTCGGCGTGATGCTCTACGAGATGCTGATCGGGGAGCGCCCGTGGATCGGTGACTCGCCCTTCGGCGTGGCCGCGGCTCGCCTGATCCATCCGCCGCCGGACCCGCGCGCGAAGGCCGAGATCCCCGACGGGCTCGCGCGCGCGGTGCTGCGGTGTCTCGCGCGCGCTCCCTCGGATCGCTACGCGACGGCGGCGGAGCTGGCTCACGCGCTCGCCGGTCTCACGCTGCCAGCCGGGTTCGTCTTCATCAAGGCGCCGTCCCTGCGGCCGCCGCCGCTGAGACTTCGGGGGACCACCATCGCGGTGGTGCCCTTCACCGACGCGCGTGCGGCGGGGACCGGGCCCCTCGGGCTCATCGAGGGACTGTCCGAGCTCGTGTCCTCGGAGCTCGCGCGCCTGCCCGGCGTCACGGTCGCCGCGGCCGGAGCGAACGTCATCGTGTCGGGGACCCTCGATCAGGGTGCTCTGCGCGTCGTCGTCGAGAACGCCGAGGACCACTTCGCGCTGGCGAGGTTCGTCGTCCCCGACGCACTTTCGAGCCCGTTCAGCGCGGCGCGCGAGATCGTCGAGACCGTCGCACGCAGGTTGTCGGTGGTGGCCAGAGCGCCGGCCGCCCCACCGCCGCCTCGTGAGGTCGCCGACATGATCCTCCGTGCGCGCGCCGAGGAGCGCCGTTCGTCGGATGCGGCCGCGACCGACCGCGCGATCGCCAGGTGGGAGCGCGCCATCGCGCTGACGAGCGACGACCCCTGGGTGAACGCCGGATACGCGCTCGCCCTCGCGCGTCGGTTCGTCGATCAGGAGACCGCGATCGACGACGCAGAGGAGGCACGCGCGATGGCGAAGCGCGCGATCGTCGCGGCGCCGAACATGGTCGATGCGCTCGTGGCGCTGGCGAAGCTCGACCGCGAGCTCGGCAACGCAGCGTCGGCGGCAGCCAACGTTCGTTCGGCTTTGCTCCTCGATGCTTCGCGGAGCGAGCTCCACCACCTGCACGGTGGGTTGCTCGCCGATCTCGGCGATTCTCGGGCGCTCGAGGTCCTCTCGCGCAGTCACGACGAGCATCGCTGGACGGCGCGGTGGGACGAGGCGATCGCGCGTGGGCTCGCCGGGCAGGCTGCCGAGGCCGAGCACCTGTTGATCGCGGTCGCCCCCGAGGAGGAGCAGTCCGCCGGGTACTGGTTCGCACGCGCTCGGCTCGCAATCCTACGTGGTGAGCTGCACCGCGCCATCGAGGTGCGCAGCGCGGCGGCGCGGCGGTTCTTCGAGCGACGCGACCTGCTCTTCATAGTGCTCGACGCGGCGGCGCGCGGGCGAGTCACCGACGACGATCTGAGCGCGCTGCGCGCCCACCGCGACGCATCGCTCGAGGTCCCCCGTCGAAGCGCGCGCTATCGCGTGCTCGAGGCCGAGCTCCTCGCGTTCGTGGGCGACTTTCACGGCGCGGCCGCGGCGATCCGCGGCGCGGTCGACGCCGGTCTCACCGATCTGGCGTGGCTCGACCGCGCCCCGATCCTCGAGCCGCTGCGTACGAGGACGATCTTCCTCGCTGCGCGCGCCCGGGTCGAGGAGCGCGCCGCGCGCATCCACAAGGCCCTGACCGATCCCCTTGAAACCATGCCCGGAGACAGCCGATGAACGAGGTCGCTTCCGAGAGGAGCCGTCTTGGCCCGCCGTCCTTTGACCTGAGAACTCTCTCCGGCTGCTCGGCCGAGGAGCTCGATACGCTTCCCTTCGGCATCGTCGCGCTCGACCGAGACGGCACGGTGCACAAGTACAACCTCGCCGAGGCGCGCTTTGCGCGGCTCGATCGCGCGGACGTACTCGGCAAGGCGTTCTTCACGCGCGTCGCGCCGTGCACCAACACGCCGGAGTTTCGTGGCCGGTTCGACGACTTCGTGAAGCCGAGCAACAAGGCTCCCTCGGTGCGTTTCAGCTACGTGTTCGACTTTCGCTTCGGCGCGCAGGAGGTCGAGATCGAGCTCGTGCGCGGCGATGGTCAGCTCTTCTTCCTTTGCATCAATCGGCGCAAGTTCATGCCGGTGCGCCGCGAGGTCCCTTCGTCGCAGCTGGCGCCGCTCCAGCGGGAGCTGGCGCCCACCGAGGACCGCGCCGGCGTGCAGCGCGACGCGGGAGAGCGACGCGTGGTGCCCGTCACGCCGATCTTCTTCGACGCCCTCGCGAGCGCCCACGACAAGCTCGGCGAGTCCGGCTCCGCTTTCCTCGATGCGTGGGGCTTCGCGTGGGGGCGGCGAGCGGTCGTCGATCTCGAGACCGAGGTGCTCGAGTCGTTCGACAAGTTGCTGCGCGAGCTCCCCATGGTGACGGTGGCCGAGGTCATCGCGCAGTACGTGCGGCGGCAGGGCTTTGGGCAGCTCACGGTGGACTTCGCTCCGGCCAAGCTCGGCGTGTTCCTCCTCCACCTCGAGCGAAGCGCGTTCGCCGAGGCGACTCCACCGGGCTCGAAGCAGGCGCGTTGCAGCGTGCTCGCAAGCTTCTTTCGCGCCGTGCTCTCGCACCTCGCGAGCCGGACGCTCGTCGTTCGGGAGACCGAGTGCATCGCGCTCGGCGCGCCGAGGTGCGCGTTCATCGTCGCGGGCGACTCGCGCACGCCGATCATCGAGGCGGCGCTCGCCTCCACCCGAGACGTGGGCCCCACGGCGGCGACGCAGGCGATCTTGCGGAAGCTGAGCGATTGATGAGCGCCGAGCGACCCAGTCTCATCGGCCTCGAGCCAGAGGACGAGCAGCGCACCGCCGAGGAGTTCTTTGCACGCCTTTCGTGGGAGCCAATCAAGCTCGATGCGAAGGCCATGTCGGCCGAGGAGTTCTTGGCGGCGTTGTGAGTGTGCTCGGAGCGCGGAGTCGCGCTCCGGCAGGTTCCTGCCACCGAATCCACGCTCCCATCGAGGTCCGAGCCGTCCGAGCCAGCACTGCTCCCTTTCACTCGACGCTCGTCGTCCATCGTGACAGAACGCCGCGTGCCCCGAGCGAAGCTCACTCCCCTCCGCGCACGCGAGGGCGCGCGGTTCCGGTGTGTGGCCGACGGGTTCTGCTGCGGCGATATCCACTTCGTCGGGCCGTTGGCCGAAGTGGACGTCGCGAGGGTCGAGACATTTCTCCCCGAGAGCACCCACTACGATGCCGAGCGGCGGCGTCATCTGATGAAGATGGTCGATGGTCACTGCGTCTTTCTCCGCAGAGACGGGCGGTGCTCGATCCACGCCGACCACGGCTTCGAGGCCAAGCCGCGGCTCTGTCGCACCTACCCATTCGCGCTCACGGCCACGCCCGAGGGGGGCCGGATCAGCACCGCGCACCGGTGCCCGTGCCGAACGATGGGCACCCGCGACCTCATCGATCCGCGCGAGGTCGCCCGCACCCTGCGCGGCGACGACGGTCGGCTGCGCGCACAGACCGAGGTCGGTGCACGCATTGCGCTCGCCGAGCGCACCGAGTGTTCCTTCGCGACCTACCGAGCCATGGAGACCACGCTGCTCGCTCGGCTCTCCGCCGGCGAGGACGTCTTCTCGGTGCTCGGTGTGGAGAACGCTTTGCCGCGTCTCGGCGACCGCGACTGGGAGGGGGTCGCCCATGCATTCATCGCCACCGGCGTGGACGACACGCGGGCGGCGACGGCGGTGCGCTGGTTCGGAACGGCCATCGCCGCAGCGACGCTCGACGGCGAGGTCGCGGGCGTCGACAGGCCCTGGAAAGACGCGTTCGAGCGCGCGCAAGCCCGCAGCGACATCGAGCGCACCGCGGACTCACTCTACGGAGATTGGCTCGCGGACGAGATCTGGAGCCTCCACTGGGTCGGCGCGTGGGACTTCGAGCGCGCGCGGCGTGATTGGCAAGCTTGTCTGCGAATGATGAGCGCCATCACGTCGGGCCTGACGCGCGCTGGCCATCGCGCGGACCGCGCAGCCGCGGAAGCGATCATGGTCGTCGAGCTCGCGAGCTCCATGCCGCTCTGGGTCGATGTGGTCCGCGCGATCGACCTTGGATCGTGATGACTCCTCCGCGTCCGCTCGCTACCCTCGCGGCGTGACCGTACGCGTCTCGGGGGCTGGGTTGCGGGGGATCACGCTCGCGCAATACGCGGGTGTTCATGCTGGCCTCGCGGCCGGGTTCCCGCTCGAGCGCGTGCTCAGCAACGAAGCCGTCGATCCGGCCATCTGGCCGTTCGCCGAGGAGGCCTGGGAGGACCGGCTCGACGAGGATGTCGAGGGCGAGTGGCTCCTCGACGAGCGCTACGACGGTTTGCTCGCAGAAGCGTCCGAGCGATATGCGCGCCGCCTCCCGCCGCTCGACAACGAGCTGGCTGCCTGGCTCGATTTCATCCGCATCTGGTCGGACGCCGAGCAGCCGACGGCGATGCTCGCGGAGCTCGGGCTCCGAAGCGGAGACCTCGCGCGCTTGCACCGCTTGTGGTCCCGAAAGCTCGCCGAGGAGCCAGCACTGCAGCGCGCTGCACAGACGCTCCTCGCACGCGCTCCCGAGCGCCTCCCGGTCCCCAAACCCGAGGAGCGAGAGCCCGTCCCACCCCGGCCGGACGCGGAAGACGCGGTGCGATTGCCGGGTCCTGCGTTCGTGCCGCCCGTCGACGACGAGGACGACGAGGACGACGAGGACGAGAGCGCCGCCCCTCCGCGACCGCCCGTCTTCGCAGAGCTCGACTCCGTGGCCGCCGCCGACGCCCCACCGCCCGCGCCGAGCGCACCCATCGAAGCTGTGCACGCGCCCGAGCCGGCGAGCGAGGAGTCCGGACCGATCGGGTTCATCGAGTACGCGTCGATCGTCGCAGAGCTCGAGGTCGTGCCGCACGAACGCTCATGGATCCTCACGAAGTTCGGGCTGGCCGAGCCGGATCTGCCGCGAATCGAGGCCTACTTTGGCGCGAAGTTCACCAAGAGCCCGGACGACGCGGCGGACTTCGAGCGCGTCCGCGCGCGTATGGTGAAGCATTGGCGGAACGTGCACGGCAAGTGACGTCTACGTCGCGCGCGACAGGGCGTAGAAGCGCGCGAAGTACTGCTCGGTCGACTCACCTCCCCGCGCGAGGACGGCCGTCCAGTGACGCTGCATGCGTGCGTAGTCTGCGGCGCTGATGCCCCGCGCCCACAGCGCCGGCATTCCCGCACCGCGCGCCTGTTCCGAAACAATCTCCGCCCAAGTCTCGGGATCGGTCGGCGGAAGCGGCTTGAGCGCATCTTGCGCAGCGGCAAAGGCGCTGGCGAACGCGTCCGCGACCGTGCTCCCACCCTCCATCGCCTCCTCGAGCAGAGCTCGCTGCCACAGCATGTCGGCGAGCTCCCAGTCCCGGGCCGCGAGCTCCGCATCACGCAGCACGTCGGCGAGGGGCCGGTCGCCCTCCGCGATGCACGCGCGCACCGCCGCGTAGCGTTGGAGATCGACTCCCGCAGGGGCGAAGCCGTGCATCGGATCCGGTTCTTGTTCCACGCCGGTCGGAGGCTACAACGGCTTGCCGTGACGTGCGCGTTTCCGTATCTCTCGACGGGTGGGACTCGGCTTCTTCAACGCGACGGCATTGCGCGCGCAAGATGTGCCCTGGGTCGACGCGGAGGGACACGAGGTCGTCGTCGCGATGGTCAAACAGACCTACCGCGTCACGGGATCGGGAGAGCTGCGACTGGACGACGATCCCGTGCCGGTGCGACTCGCCGACGTGCCGTGGGATCCAGACGACGAGCGCAGCAGCCTCCGGTATCACTCGGACGTCATCGACGTAAAAGTCGGCACCGATGTCGTCGTCGTGGGCGATGCCGTCTCGACCACGCCGGTCGAGTGGATCGACGTCGCCATCGCCGCAGGCGAGATTCGAGCGCTCGTCCGCGCGCACGGACCTCGCGTCTACTACCGCGCCCTCACCGGCGTCGCGATCGGTAGCGCGGCGGAGACGACGCGGGTGCCTCTCAAATATGAGCTCGCGTATGGCGGAATGACCGCCGATTGCACGGTCGTCGAAGAGCGCAATCCATCGGGCGTCGGCGTCGCCGCGCGCGACAGCGATCTCGTCGACACGCGTGCGCCCCAGCTCGAACACCCGTCCCGCCCGCACAAGACCGCTCGCGATCGCCACCCACCAATCGGCGTGAACGCGGTCATGACTCACTGGCTCCCGCGCCGCGCCTTCGCCGGGACGTATAACGCCGAGTGGAAGGAGGGACGCATGCCGCTTCTCCCCGAAGACTTCGACGCGCGGCATAACAGCGTCGCGCACCCGAGTCTGTGGAGCGCGCGAGGTCTCGTGCCCGGCGAGACGATCGCCGTGCAGGGCATGACCCTCGACGGAGCCCTGACGTTCGAGCTGCCCCGATTGCCCGTCCGCATCGTGGGCGTCTTCCACGACGGAACGCGCGAGGTATACGACGCGCGCGTCGATACAATCGTCATCGAACCGGAGCTGCGCCGTGTCGAGCTCGTGGGACGGCGCGCGTTCCGTCTGGGCCGGGGAAAGCGCGTGCTCGCCGAGGTGCGCGTCGACGCAGCCTGAGCCAATCACCACGCCGTACGACAAGCCCACGCGCCGGGCACCCACGTGGAGTCGGCCGGCTTCGCGTTGCCGAGCGCGGCATTGAGGCGCGTCGTCAGCTCGGGGAACCAGGCGCGGAGATCTCCGTCGACCGGTAGGCCGGTTCGAACCGCGAGCTCCTCGAGGCGCAAGAGGCATTGGGTTCGCGACAGAGCGCCGCTCGTGCACTCGGCCGCGACCACGCTCGGACGCCAGGGCAACCCGCGCCGGTAACGCTGCGTGGGATCGAAGCGTCCCCGCGCGATCGCGGCGCGCCACGCCGCGGGATCGGCACTCTCGGTCCTTGGTACGCACTCACCGAAGAGCGTCGTGAGCGCCGAGGCGGCGTGGGCGGCGAGGTCGTCATCCGACAGGTGGTGAGCGAGGTACGAGAACGCCGCGACGTTCCCGAACCGACCGATGCAAGAGAGCGTCTCGGGCGTGGGCTCGTGGAGTCGGAGGAGCTCCTCGAGCAACGACGCGTCCGCCACGTCTCCGAACAGCACGAGCAGCTCGGCTGCGCGACAACCGAGCACGCGTGCGAGACGGCCCCGCCTTCGCCACTCGAACCACGGCTCGGCGCTCCCGCGCGTCGCGAGCGCCACGCACGCCTCCCAAGCGACGTCGGCGGATGGATGCGAGACGAGGCGCTGAATCCAACCCTTGAGGTTCGGTGGCCAGTCGCGGGTCCGCGCAGCACGCACCGCCGCTGCGGCGACGCTCGGATGGCCGTCGAGCAGAAACTCCTCGAGTCGGTCGTCGATCAAGCCACGGACGCCCGCCAGCTCTACACCCGCGGCGCGCGCCGTGGCGTGCGGGCTGTCGAGCAGGTCTCCGACCAGCATGGAGAGGTCTCCGTGTGGCACGACGAGCAAGGCGTCGACCGCCGCGTCGCGATACGCAGGCGCGTCGTCCGGAAGCGTGGTGAGGACGTGGGCGCATGCGCGCATGGCGTCGAGCCCGTGAAGGGTGCCGAGCGCGAAGAGCGCCGACCAACCCTTCCACGGGTCGGGAATCTCACGCGCGGCCTCCCACCACGCCACGACATCTCCGACGCATCGTCCGCCCGACGCCGCGATGGCGTCCGTGCGGACGAGGGCTCGCGCCTCCGCGGTCGCGACTTGCTCCAGCGGCGCGACGGCACGATCGCGTCCGAGCATCGCGAGCGTCTCCAGACACTCCGCGACGATCTGCGCGAAGAAGGCCTCGCGCGTGATCGGGTCGCCTCCGTCGTTCCGCCGCACCGGCTCGTCGCTGACACACTTCGGCGCCTCGTCGGCGTACGCGGAGGCGACCAGGGGACGCTCGAGCGGCACCTCGTCGTCGGCGTGAACGTCGTTCTCGGCATCCACGACGACGAGCGCGGCGGACGGCGGAGGCAACGAGCTTCGTCGCCACGCGACGACGGGGACGCGCTTGCACTCGGGAGCCGTCGTCGAGACGCGAAGGCAATCGGGCTGATGGCGCACCGACGGGGGTCTGTCCGAGTCGAGATCCGTCGTTCGGCCGGGGCGGTCGAGACATGCCTGAATCGCGTCGCCAATGGCCCGAGCGACGCGCTCGTCGGGCACATCCTCCACGATGAGCAGGGCTCCCATCGCGCCGCGCAGCGTGGCGATCACCGGGTCGGGTCCGTGGACGGGCAGACCGTCGGCGTTGGCGAGCGCGCGATGCAACGACTCGCGTAGATTCGCGACGGACGGGGACTCATCGATCGGGGCGAGCGCCGCGATCGATTCGTGGATCGCACCCACGACGCGCTCTTGCCACGTCATGGGCAGCTCCCGATGCGTGCGGCGCCTCGCACGCCGTCCCGCGAGATCGCCCAGGCGAGAAAGGGCTGCGACGTTGCCTGCTCGCCGCGCGCTCCGTGGCGCGCCTCGGCGAGGCCCATCACGATCGACATTGCGCCGCTCGCGGCGCCGACGCGTCCGATCTCCAGCTCGACCGACGGGAACATGCACTCGGGACTGAACAGCGAGTACGCGCGCGCCGAGACCAGATCCCATTCCCGCGTGCGGAGCGGGCCGACGCCGTATTGACCGTAGGCCAAGCTGAAGGGCGCGCCCCGTCGCAGGCCGCGGAGGAGCTTGGTGAACGCGTCGCCATCGACCGGCTCGTCGTTGTCGTCGGTGGGGGTTCCGATCGTAATCGCCACGTCGTCGACGAAGCCCTCCGTTGCGAGCCCCCGCTCTCGCGCGAGGCGTTCCGTGCAAACGACCATCGCCGCCGCCGCTTCGGCGAAGCGCGGCTCGCTCACATGCCAGGGCGCACGCGGTGCGGCGAGAGCGCTCGCGAGCGCGGCGACGGAGATCGACGTATCGACGGCGACGAGCAGCACCACGCGCCCATCGTCGTGAGCGAGCATGTCGCGCGCTCGACGCAGCGCCGCGAACGTGCCGGCGTCGCCGACAAACCGCTCGATCGTGGAGACCCCGAGCTGAACCTGCAGCCGGCGCTCGACCTCCACCGCGTCGTCTGCCGTGAAGCCGGGGCGCGCCGCGGGGAGGCACAAGAGCACCGCCGCGGTGCGGCGATCGAACGACGCCAACGGGAGGTCTGCCGTGGCATCGATCGCCATTTGAGTCATGCGATCGATCTCCGAAGCGCGCGCTCCAATCCACGGGCAGTACGCGACGTAAATCGGTTCGTCGTCCTTGTTTACGAACGGCGAGGGCGCCGGTGCGGGCTGCTGCGCGCGCAAGAAGAAGACGTGCTGCGTCGGGTTGGTTCCGAAGGGAGAGACGAGACCGGTCGCGACGATGGCGATCATCACGCGTGACCGGTGACGCCGGACTGCTTGCTGGTGCCGGTGATCTCGATGTCGGTCGCCTCGATCAGCACGCCGCCCGGCGACGCGCTCACCTTCGAGCTGCCGACGGTGAAGGTGACGTGCGCGCCGTCGAGCTTGAGCGCCCCCGCGAAGGTCATTTGAAGCGCGCCGCCGGCCTTGATGATGTGCTTTCCGCCGGCGGTACTCTTGAGTGCGCCTGCGACGTTCACCGTCATCGCGCCGCGGACGTTGCGGATGACGTCGGTCGTGGCCTTGATCTTCAGCGTACCGAGCAGCTCGGTCGAGGCGCCCAGCGTGTTCTGCGAGTGACTCTTGGTGCGTGTGGAGTGGCTGCCGCCGACGAGGAACGTCGACGCGCCCACGACCTGCCACGAGATCGAGCCGGGGGTCACGACGTTGTACGAGCCGCCCACCAGCTCGGTGTACGCGCCCTTCACGAGCTGCGTGCGATGTCCCGGTCCAGGTCCAGCCGCTCCGGCGCTGTCGCTCTCGCCGCCGCCCGCACCGCCGCCCGCGGCGGCCGCGCCACCGGGCGGCGCCGGACGCGAAAACATCGAGACGCTCCCACCACCCGTCACCGCGCTGAGCACCGCGTCACCGCCGGGAATGCGACCGGCCACCTCGCCGAGCACGCCGTTGCCGACCGCATCGGCGGCGCCGCGCCAGCCGCCGCGCATGAACCCCTCGACGCCACCGCGAGCCATGCCGAGGCCGAACGCGGCGATCTGTCCCGCGCGGCCCCGCGAGCCGATCCCGGCGAGCGCGGCCGACTGCGCGAGATTCAACGCCCCGGTGACCGGGTTGCCGACCTTCTCCATGAGCGCGGCGCCGATGAGAACCGTCTCGCTCGCCACGCCGAGCGTCATGTTGCCCTTCACGAACACCTTCTGCATGGCGCCGACCGTGGCGCTCTGCGAAGCGCACATCACGATGTGTGCCTGCTTCACGCTGACGTTCTCGTTCGCGCCGACGGTGCTGCCCTTGCTGCCCTTGATGCTCGTCTTCTCGACCTTCGCGGTCTGCACCACCGCGTCGTTCGCGACCGCGACGGTCTTGGCGAAGCCCGCAACGATTCGGATGTTCTGGCGACCGGCGGCGTCGTCGAAGTGCACCGCGTTCATCGCGCCGCCCCCCGGCGAGCTCCACGTCGACACGCTCGTGACGGTCTTGTTGGCGGGCAGCGCCTGCGGCGGGACCTGCTGCGCGTTGTAGGTCTTGCCGACCACGATCGGGCGCTCGGGGTCGCCATCCTCGAACGCGACGAGGACCTCCCAACCGACACGCGGGATGATCATCGGTCCGGGAAGGTTCGGTTGGGCGACGCGAATGGGGAGACTGCTGGTTTCGTCGGTCGGTCCGTCGCGATCCCACGGGAACTTCAGGTTCACGCGGCCCTGGTCGTCGGTGTGGATCTCCTCGCCGGCGGGCCCGGTCACCTTCGCGCTCTGAATTCCGTGAATGATCGGCCGCGGCGTGACGCGCGGGAGCCGATAGGGAACGTCCGACGGGATCGTCTCGAGCACGACCTCGTACGCGTCGCCGTCGGCGTTGCGGAAACGGTGCGTCATCGCGACGACGAAGTGCTTCGCAGCGACGACGCCCGGACCGTCGTACCGCGGTCCCGGCTCGATCTCGACGAGCGTGCCGGGACGAACGGAGACGGCGTTGGTCTTGGTCCGAATGAGCGTCGCGTCGGCGCGGAGCTGCTCGAGACGTAGCTTCGCGCGCGCCTTCCCCTCGGACGTGGTCTTGAACGACCCCGGGGCTTCGTAGACCTCGATCGATTGTTCGACGTCGTTGCCCGACGCCGCGACGCCCTCGAGCGCGAGATCGGCGTGCTCGTAGTCGTAGTCGCGGAGCGTAACCTTGCCGACGCGCCGAGCACGCCGCACGGCCAGGGGGAACACGTACTTCACACCCGGCGCGTTGGCCGGCTGCATCAGCACCAGCGGCGCCTCGAGCGTCGTCGGCGCCACCGTGGAGTCGTCGTGCAAAACGAGCTTCTCGCCCGCCTCACCGTTCTCGAAGCGGAACCAAAGGCCGTCGTCCTCGCAGAGGCGCCGGAGGAACGCGGCGTCGGTCTCATCGTGTTGGACGACGTAGCGACGCTTGGCGTGCGTCGCCGTCGTCTGCACGACGACGTTCTCTGCCGAGTAGCCGCCCGCCGTGAGCACCGCGGTGACGATCTCGGGGACCGTCATGTCCTGGAAGATGCGCGCCCGTCGCGAGAGCTCGAGGAATGAGAGACCCGAGCGAAGGGACAGCCGATAGCGGCGTCCGGTCGCGTTCTGCGCCGTCGCGATCGTCGTCGCGGCGGCTACGTAGACATACGACGCGCGCGCGTCGTCGGGCGTCTCGAGCTCGAGGACGCCGATCGTGCCCACGAGCGCGTCGACGGCGACCGGCTCGGGCGCGAAGACCTCGAGCTCGAAGCGAGCTCCCTCGCCGACGCGCTCCTCCCCGTCGAGGACACGTCCCTCGAGCGGATCGCTGCCGTCGCCCGGCCGGAAACGGACGCCGTTCGGCATGTCAGCGCGCGGGCTCGAAGGTCTTCGGCGCGGCCGCGTCGAAGCCAGGGACCTTGCCGTCGAGGACAGCGAGCACAAACGCCGCGGCGTCCCCGTCGAACGCGATCGGATCGCCGTCGTTCGGGACGAACACCACCTTCCATGAGTCCGGCGTCCCCACCGTGTCGAAGCACGCGACGCCATTCGCCGCGGCGGCCCATGGGAGCGCTCCCTTGGTCGGCGAAGAGGCCAGCATGGGCATCGGCGCCCTGCCGCCCGCGAAGGACCGGCCCAGACGATCCATGTGCTCGAGGCTCTGACGCGCGAAGGCGTGGTCGGTGGTCTCGGCGTTCGGTGACCACAGGCGCAACACACCGCCGAAGTCGCCAGGACCATAGGCGTCTACCAGCGCTCGGTACGCAGTGGGAAGCGCCGCGCCCAAGAGGCGTTCGACGGGTGCCCAGTCGTTGGCAACTACGCCAGAAGGCGCGGGGATTCGGTTCGTCAGCTCGGTGATCGCCATTCAGATACCCTCGCTCCAGATCGCGTTGCCCGCCTGATCGGCGATGTTGGTCGCGCGAATCGCGCTCGACGCGAAGAAGGCACGGAGCGTCGCCCGGACCGCGGTCTCGTCGTCCGGCAACACGATGACGTTCATGCCGATCTGTCCGCCGCCCTTCGCCATCTCGTAGGTGACGCCGTCCTTCTCGAGACTCATCGAGTACCCCGTCGCGCCGAGCGACTTGGCCTTGCCGAGGTGCTTCTTGAACGACTTGGCGAGGTCCTCGTAGGGGGTCGCCGTCTCGAGGATCATTCGCACGACGGCGAACGGCTTGTGCTCGACGAAGCGCGCCTTCTTCGGTCGGAAGTCCGACGGGAACAACCCGCAGACGTGATCGCCGGACAGGATCGCTTGCAGGAACGCCGACGGCGCGCCCGGGTAGTCCTCCCTGCGAGGCTCGCGTGCGGACACAACCACGACCCCCTCGCCCTCGCCGCGCGCGAACAGCTCGTCGCCGTTGTCCGTCGTCGCGAACGGGAACAGCCCGTTCGGCGCGGGAAAGAAGAGCTCGGACTTCGTAGCGGCGTGGGTCGCAGTGGTCGAAATCTTCCATGCTGCCCATGGCAGCCAACCGGACCGACGCGGATCGCGGAGCGCGATGAAGTCGGCGATCTTCCCCTGACCGTAGGTGTCCATCAGCCACTTCACGTCGCTCGGCACCGGAGTACGAAACAGCTGTTCCAGCTGCGCCCAGGTGGTCGCGGGCTGGAGTGGCTTCTTCGGTGGGGCGAGGACCTTCGTCAGTGCGTTCGACATGGAGTCTCCGCGATCACGGGTTGGGAATGATGATGCTGCCGCCGGAGCCCGACGAGGTACCCGCGGGAGGTGTGGCGGGAAGAACGGACGTGGGAGGATTACCCGTCGTCGCGGTCATCGTCACCGAGCTCGGAGCTGTGCCGGGGCCGGGATACGTCACCGTCACGCCGTAGTTCACGACCGCGCCCCCCTCGACCGTGGTGCGCACGCCGCTCTCGAGGTCGCGCATCAGCGGCGTGTTGGTGGGGTTCTGGTGAAGCGTGACCAGGTTCAAGGGCGTGTCGCCGGGGCCGCCGAGCTGGTTGCCGAGCAAGTGACCGCGCGCGGCGTTGCCGGTCGCCGCTTGCAGCGCGTTGAACCCGTCGGGGCGGATGCGACCGGCGGCGTCGCTTCCAGTGCTGATCATCGCCGGCGTGATCGCCGCGGTGACGCCCGTCGGGCGCGAGTTCGGGGTTCCATCCTCGGTGTGGAACTGGATGTACCCGTGGCCGTTGCACGTGCCGTCGGCGCTGCTTGCGGCGAGACCCAACGCGTCGGTGCCTGCCGTCGGGTTGGTCGCGAAAGCGAACTGATCGAGTCCGCCGTAGAGCCCGAGCGGATCGGGCACGAGCCACCGCGCGGTCGACGGATCGTAGTCGCGGAAGCGCGCGCATCCGAGCTCGAGGTCGTCGTCCCAGTACTGACCGAGCATGCGGAAGGCCGGCTCGGCGTCGCGCGGGCGGCTGAAGAGCCCCTGCGGATCGACGTGGGCGCGCAGCGGCTTGCCCCACGCCGTGTGCGTGCCGCTCCAGGCGAGGCGCCCCTGCTCATCGACGAGGTCTCGCGGCGTGCCGAGTCGGTCGTTGACGTAGAAGAAGGACTCGTCTCCGTCGCGCTGCAGCACGGGCACCAGCGTCCCCGGCTCGTGCACGAACACGCGGCGTCCGCGCTCGGTGTCGATCTCGGCGATCATCGCGTCGCCGTCCCATAGGTAGTGAACCTCGCGAACCCTCGCGGGGCCGCTCAGCGGATCCTTGGCCGGCCGCGCGGTGACGCGCTTGCGGACGCGGCGACCGTACGCGTCGTAGGAGAGCGAGATCGTGGTGCCGTCGGCGAGCTCGACGACCCGAAGGCGATCGCGCGCGTCCCAGAGGTAGTGCACCGCGCCCGACTCCATCGGCTGTCCCTCGATGACCGGTACCTTCTTGGTCCGGCGACGGCGCGCGTCGACCTCGAACGTCGCGCCCGCAGCCCGCAACAGCACGTCGCCCATACGAACGACAAAGGCGTTCGGGTCGTCGCCGGGCATGAGCGGAATGGGCGAGCCGGCAACGTCGTATTCGGTTCGCTCGACGCTCCCCTCCCGCCGCGTCTCAACCAGGCGATACAGCTCGTCGTGCACGTAGCTGGTTGTGCCCCAGCGCAGATCGTCGACGCGAGACGGAAGCCCGTCGACGCCGTACTCGTAGCGGCGCTGCGAGAGGATCACCGCCTCGCTCCGGTCCGACCGAGAGACGCGCTGGCCGACGAGGCGATGAATCGGGTCGTAGGTCGACTCGACGGTCACGCCGGACGGGAGGACGCGGGCGACTTCGAGACCGAGCCGATCGCGCCGGAATGCGACGCGCGCGCCGCCGTGCTCGATCGTCGCGACCTCATTGCGCTCGTCGTACGTGTAGCGCGTGACCTCGCCGAGCTGCTCGATGGCGCGCACGATCCGCCGACCGAACGTGTCGTACTCGTAGCGCAAGCGACGCCCGTTCTGCGTCTCGGAGAGCAGGCGACCGGTGCGGTCGCGCTCGTACTCGATGACGAACGCGTCCGGGCCCTCGAGCAGGCTCGCCTTCTTTGGCCAGCCATTGTCGTCGTACTCGAACTGACGAACGAAGTGCGGATTCGCCTCTTCGAGCAGGTTACCCGTCTCGTCGTAGGTGAAGCTCGAGGCGCTGCCGTCCGGCCACTCGATACGCGAGACGTGGTTGGTCTTGTCGTAAGAGCGACGAATCACGCGACCGTCGAACGTGAGCTCCTCGACCACCCGGCCGGCGCGGTCGTAGCGGAGCTCGTAGACCTCTCGTTTGGGGTTGCGGACCTTTCGCAGGAGCTCGTTGACGTCGTATTCGAACTCCCAGCGTGCGCCGTTGGGCGAGACGAGCTCGGTGAGGCGGCCAACGCCCTGATACTTCATGGTCGTCGTTCGGCCGAGGTGATCGACGACGCGGGTGACGTTGCCGAGGCCATCGTGCTCCATCTGCACGCCCTCGCCCGTCGAGAGGCGTAGCGCTGTGAGGAGGCCGCGACGGTCGTACCCCGAGGTGAGCAAGGAGTCGCCCTCGCGACGCGTGACCATGTTTCCGAGGGCGTCGTATGCGTACTCCACCGTTCGGCCGCCGGCGTCCGTCGAGCTCACGACGTTGTGCTCGGCGTCCCATTCCCAAGTGCGAATGGTGCCCTGCGGTCCGTACACGCCGATCAAGCGGCCGTATCCGTCCCATGATAGCGACGTCCTTTGTCCGAGCTCGTTGGTGAGGGCCGTCAGGGCGCCACGGTCGTCCCAATCGAACGTCGCGACGGCGCCGTCGGGATAAGTGATTTGAGCGACGCGATCGTCCTCGTATTGATACTTCAACACGCGGCCCGAGGGGTCGGCACGCTCGACGACGTTTCCGCGCGCGTCGTAGGCGAACGTGTCGGTGCGGCCAGCGGCGTCACGGCTCTCGAGGACATACTGGTCGTTGTCGAAGACCTGTGCCTGCGCGACCGCACCGTCGAACGTTGTCGCGAGGATGACGCTGCCCTGCTCGTTGGCGACCCACCGACGCGGCATCGGGTTGCCGTGTCCGATCGTGGTGCGCTTCGCCTCGTCGTAGACAAACTCGTAGTGATGAATGCCGCCGTCGCCCCACGCCCTGGTGCAGTGTCCGGTGGCCTTGTCGTAGCGATAGTGAAATCGCACGCCGTTGCGGCGTCGCTTGGTGACGAGACGGTGAAGGCCGTCGTAGAGGTAGGACTCCGCGAAGCCCTCGGGATCGGTGGCCGACGCGAGGTTGCCGTCGTCGTCGTAGGCGTAGGCGACCGTCGCCCGGACCTGCCCCCGCGCCTCGACGTCGATGCCAACGAGTCGCTTTTGGGCGTCGTAGCGGAGGTGCAGGACGCGCGCGGCCGTGTCCACCACGCGAACGGGAACGCCCTCGCGGAGCTCGAATTCGAGCCGGTTGTCGAAGGCGTCGCGCACGCGCCGGAGCAGCGCCGGTCCACCGGGATCGACGGGCGCATACTCCTGAACGATCCCGGTCATGATGTGGCGGACCTCGAAGCCGCCATCGCCGAGAGCGCGCAGCTCGAGCTGCTTCTTGCGAAAGAACGTCGAGGCGCCGCGCTCGGGACGCGCCATCTCGAGCTCGGCGCCCTCTTGGTGGAGCACGACGACGTCGCCGCGCGTGACGATCGCGTGCTCGAGGTTGAGGATCCAACCGCCGCGGCCGAGGAGACCGTTGCGGCGGCATTGCGCGGAGGAATACGACCGGCGGATCTCGAGCGCGAGGACGCCCGGCAGCCGGAGGTCTTTGGCGGTGTCGACGACCGTGCCGCTCGCGACCGACACCGGCTCGGCCGCGGTGATGATTTGCACCTGCGCCTTCGACGCGTCGGCGAGCGCCGCCGTATAACCCGCGCCGTCGAGGAGCGGCCCGACCGATTGGGCGAGCTCCATCTCCGCGGTGAGCACGTTGAGCTTCACCATGTCGCCGGTGGCGATCACGGGTTTGTCCTCGGTGTTCAGACGGGCGGTGCCCTTCGCCGTCATGAACTTACCCTTGGCGACGTGCGCGTGACTGACGATGTCCTTGATGGGCAGCGAGCCGGCGGGGATGTTCCCCGGCTTCTCGATGTCCATATAGCTGTTCTTCGTGAGCACCCGACCGCCAGCAACCTCCATTTTGGTGCTCGCACGCTGGCCGGACTTCGACTTCGCGAGATAGACGAAGGGCGAGGGGACCCCCGTCGGGGTCGCTGGCGAGGGCGGCGGAATCAAGCTCATCGCCGGCGGCCCCACCGCGACGTGGTCACTCGCCGTGTGCGCGATGCCCGTGCCCGTGACGGTCGTCGGCATGGCTCAGGGAAGCTCCACCTTGGCGGCGAGCACCTTGAGGAGCGAGGCGACATCGATCGTCATTTTCGTGCCATCGATGCGAACGTGTCCGTTCTTTTCGAGGCGAAGGATGACCGGGCCTGCCTCGAGCGTCAGGCGCTCGTCGGCGACGATGCGAACGTCGCGAGCCTGCAGCGATGCGCGCCCATCGAAGTCGACGTCGACCGACCGCGCCGTCTGCACGGCGCCGAAGATCGTCGGGCCGTTCGGTCCGTTTGCCACGAGCATCCGTCGACCCGTCCGCAGGCACTCCTCGGCGAGCGCGCGATCGACGGTCTCGTCGAGGACGGCGCCGACGCGCTGGCCGTCGAGCGTACGAACGCGAAACTGTCCCGCCGACTCCAGCTCGACGACCGCGATGTGGAGCCCCGCCGCGAGCTCCGCCACGGGGGACCGGGCCGCTTTCCGCGCCGACGACTTCGACTTGATCATCACCCGACCTCCTCTTTGCTGCCCTGATCCGCCGAATCGCCGCTGCCCTTGAACTTACCGGAGATCGTCACCTTGCTCGACGTGATCTCGAGCGTGACGCCACCTGCATTGATCGTGATCTTGCTCGTCGCGGTGAAGGTGACCTCGGCGCCCTTCATCGAGCCTCCCGCGGCCACGGTGTAGCGAGCGGCCGCGTTGAAGCCCTCTTCACGGTCGCCACCCGCCTTGATCTTCCTCGACGCGAGCGTCTCGGAGAGGATGCCGCGAACGTTCTGGAAGTACATCTTCGAGCTCGTCACCTTCTTGGCGCCCGACACGAGCAGCGTGCTCGCGCCACCGACTCGGATCGAATCACCGAGCGCCGCTGCGACCTTCCAGGTGCCGCCCACGAGGGTCGTCGCGGCGCCGGTGACGTGGCGGCTCTGGTGCTCGATCGCGGTCTCGATCTTCGACGCGCCGACGAGCCGCGTGAGGGTGGCGCAGTTCGTGACGTAGTCGCCACCGACCTTGAAGCCGCGCAGACCGCCGATCATCACTGTCTCCGGCCCGGACTGGATCGTGAAGTTCGCGTCGACGGCGACCTTGCGCGTAGCTCCAACGCTGTAGGTCTGGGCGCCCTTGATCTCGACCCGCGCGACCTCTCCCACGATGACCTTGTTGTTGGCACCGATCGTTGTGGTGTCGTCCGCCGTGACGTTGGTGACCTTGTCGTTCTCGGTCTTCTCGTTCCAGTTCTTCGACGCGGTGAACGAGAGGTTCTCCTTGCCTGCGGTATCGTCCATCGTCATGACGTTGCCGCCGGAGGAGCCCATCGTCTGCGAGCCGAACGAGCTCGAGGTCTTCTTGCCCGGCAGCGCCATCGGCGGCGTCGAGGTCGAGTTGTACATCCGCGCGATCTCGATCGGTGCGTCGTACGAGTCGACGAAGCCCACCAGGCCCTCCCAGCTGGTGCGGGGCAGGAACACCGAGCCGGACGTGGCCGGCATCACGACTCGAATCCAGGTGCTCGCCTTGTCGTCCTTGGCGTTGCGACGGTCCCACCGCAGGAGCGAGCGGATGCGCGCGTGCTCCTCGGTATGAAGCTCGGCGCCGCCGGCGCCGGTGACGGTCGCCGTTTGGATGCCGGTGACCGCCGGCTTCGCCCTGCGTGGGGGGCGATATGCGCCGCCCACGGGCACCGCGCGGAAGCGACACTCGAGCCGACGGTCCTCGTTTCCGACGCCGTGGCGATCGTGTCCTTCGTGCTCGACCTCGAGAACGAGCCACTTGCCCTCGACGTCCGCGCGATCGGACGTGATCTCCACGACGTGCCCGGGGAGGAGCCGTCCGGAGCTCGTCCGCGCGCGGAGCAGGTGCCCCTCGACGAGAGCCTCCTCGAGCCTGAGCTTGGCGAGGTCGGTGCCCAACGCCTTCTCGTCGTAGCCGCCGGGGAACTCGTAGCGATCGAGGCCGGTCGTGCCGCTCTCCGCCGTCAGGTCGACGAGCGGCTTGATGAAGTTGTAGTCGCGAAGGGTCACCTTGGTGGTCGTGATCGCGCGGCTGATCTCGGGCTCGAAGATCGCCTCGTCGGCAGCGCCCATCGCGTCGTCGCGATGCTCGATGGGGCCTGCAAAGGGGGCGTCGGGGAACGTGGTCATGGTGTCGCACGCGACCACGTCGTTCGGACGGTCGACCGGAAGGAACCAGCTGATGCCCTCTTCCGCGAGGATGCGCGACACGAAGGCCAGATCGGACTCGAAGTGCTGCACGCATTGGGGCCGCGGCGTCAGAGAGCGCGAGACCTTCGCATCGAGCGTGAGACCGTGCTCGTCGAGCACCTGCTTCGCGATGGCGATCGTGTCCTTGTCGACGAAGACGACGTAGTCCACGGCATCTTCGAGCGTCGCGGTCGGATGGACGATCGCGACCCGGACGGTGAGCTCCTCGAGCGTCTCGAGCTCGTCGACGATGCCCTCGAGCACGCGCCGTTCGCTGCCCGCCGGAAAGGACAGTGTCGTCTTCGCACCGACGAGCGCAGCCAAGTCTTCGTGGGCGCCGAGCCCGTCTGCGTCGACGACGCGGCACGACACCTCGTAGCGCCACGGGGCATGAATCTGTTCGCGGCCGCGCACCAGGTCGACCGCGAACAGAGCCCCCGCGCCCTCGATCTCGAGCTGGTAGAAGTCGGCGGCGCTCACTGGAGCTCCGTCTTGCCCTGTCGCTTGACCTTACCCTTGAACGACGTGGTGCCGGACTTTGCCTTGAAGGTGCCGCCGGAGAGCTGGAGCGCCTTTGCCTTGAGCGAGGCGGCGCGGATCGTGATGTTGGGCGCCGAGATCTCGACGTCGCCGCTGGCCGTGATCTTCATCGAGCCGCCGACCGAAATCGCGCCGGCTCCGGTGCACGCGGTGATGACCTTGCCGTCGGCCTGCTCGTTGGTCGCGCCCGCGGTGACGCTCTTGGCGCCCGTCGTCTGATCGACCACGCCCTGGGCCGCGACGATCGTTCGCCCGCCGCCCACGAGCTCGGTGCGCGCGGCCGCGACGGACTCGCCGATCGTCATCGCCGCCGTGTTTCCGTAGGAGCCGCCGACGAGCAACGTGTACGCGCCGCTCACGCGGTAGTTCGCTTGATTGCACTGCAGCATATACGCCGCACCGACCAGCTCTGTGTAAGCGCCCTTCGCCCCCACGTAGCGGTTGCCCGTGACGTCGACGAGCTCCATACCGCCGATCATCTCGCTGCGACTGCCCTTCACCACCAGGGCGTGATCGGTGACGACCGAGACCTCCTGGTTGGACCCGACGGTGTGGGTCTGCGACCCATCGACGAAGAGCCCCGAGGCGAGCGTCACGTCGTGCGTTGCGTTCGCCGACACCTTGGTCGTAGCGCTGCCGCCGACGTTGACGGTCTGGTCCTTCGACGCGTGTACGAAGAGCTCCATACCGCCGGCGGCGTCGCCCATGCGGATCTCGTTGGTCGTGCCGTCGCCGGGGGAGGTCGCCGATTGGATGCTCGCCATGGCGTTGCCTCCCGGCAGCGCATAGGGCGGAACGGCAGTGCCGTTGTAGAGGCGCCCGAGCGAGAACGGTTGGTCGGGATCGCCATCGACGTACATCATGGGGAGCTCCCAGCCGACGCGCGGGAGGAACATCGTGCCTCCCATGCCCATCTGGAGCGTGCGAGCCCACTCCGACGACGTGTCGTCCTGAATGCCGCTGCGGTCCCAGAGGAAGCGGTGTTTGACAGCACCGAGATCGTCCACGTGGATCTCCTCGCCCGCGGGACCTGTGCTGATGACGCTCTCCACGGTGGCGAGGCGCGGTTGGGCGGGGATCTTCGGGCGATAGGTGCGCTCCTCGTCCTCGAACATCGCCTGAAGCGTGTTGCGGTATTGGACGCGCGCACCGGCCATGGTCGCGTCGTTGACGATCCGGTGAACCACCTCGACCACGAGATAGCGACCATCGACCTCGCCCTCGGACGAGCCGACGACGTCGAAGCGACGACCGGGCTGCACGCGGATGCAGTCGCTCGTCGCCTCCGCTCGCACGCGGTCACGCTGCACCTGCTCCATCCGCACCCGGGCGAGATGCTTCGCGCCGGCTTCGTCGAGGACCTTTGCTGGATACTCGAAGAGCTCGCGGACGCCGGTCCCCGCCCGACCCTCGATGAAGACCGACGGGTTGCGCACGTCGTACCGGCGCACGTGGGTCTTCTCCGTGACGATCTGCTTCGTCCGCGCGAGCGCATAGATCGCGCGGCCGTGGAGCTGCCCTGTGGGCTCGGTGAGCGGGAGCGCCACCGAGCCCTCGATGCCCTCGTGTCCGCGCACCGAGTCCGCGAGCATCCACTGGGACAGGCCGTCTTCGTTGGTCTCGAACCACGACGCGATGCCTTCCTCGGCGAGCAGGCGGGAGACGAACGCCCAATCCGATTCGCCGACTTGGACGCACTGCAGTCGCGACGCGTAGGTGTCACGAAGGCGCAACACGAGGGCGTCGGACGCGATCCCCGCCGCCTCGAGGACCTGCTGGACGATTTGCACCGTCGTCTTCTCGAGGAACACGCGGCGATCGCTCTTGCGCGTCAACAGCCACAAGGGATCGGAGAGGTCGAGGCGAAGCAGCTCTCCGTCCCTGCTCGGTCCGCGTGAGGCGGCGCCGACGACCAACAGCGCGCTCGCTCGGGTTGAGCCCTCGAGCTCGTCGATCAGCGTGAGCGACGCGGTCTTGCCGAGCAGGGAGCGAGCCTCAACCGGTTCGTCGACGACGAGCTCGATCGTCCACCGCGATAGCTCGTGCATCCGCTCGACGCCGTCTGCGGCGTACACGCGGTGCTCCGGCAGTCCTTCGACGGCGAGCTTGAGGGTGACGTCTTCGATCACGAGGAGTCCGGGCTTTTCGTCATGCTACGCAGTGCACGCGTTACGGCTCTGCGGCTCGAAAGACAGTGCCGCATCTTCCTTGCTCCAAGGCAACGGTGCGCCAACTCGGATCCACGGGGCGCGCGAGCTCGAGTCCGACGCGAGCGCGCGAGGGTGACGGAGCGAGAGTCACTGTGGACATTGGCGGGTCCGTCGGATTTCATGCGCTGGCGCAGACTCGCGAACGAGCAGGTGTATGAACGTCCGAAAGAAGATCACCGTCGCCGGGTACGGAACGATCGGCAGGTTTGCCCACGACACGTTCGCCGAGGCCCACGACTGCCGGGTCTACGATCCTCCGCAGGGTCTCGGCTCCGTGAACGATCTGCGCGATGTCGACTTCGTCATCGTCTGCGTTCCCACGCCGCGCTCGCCCAGCGGTGCCTGCGACGTGTCGATCGTGGAGGACATCGTCGCTCGCTCTCGCGTGCGCGGCGCGCTGATCGTTCACAGCACGATCGCGATCGGCACCACGGAGCGCCTGAGCGAGACCTACCGGGCGCCGGTCGTCTTCTCGCCGGAGTACGCCGGTGAGCTCCCCGAGCACCCCTACCGCGACAGGGCGCGTCGCAAGTTCTTCATCTTCGGCGGGGCCGAGGCGCCCGCGCACGAGGCGGCGAGTCTCTATCGGTCCGCGTTCGGGCCAGAGCTCGCGACGCATGTCGTCCCTCCGCGCGTCGCGGAGATGGTGAAGTACATGGACAACTCCTTCCTCGCGACGAAGGTCTCCTTCGTCAACGAGTTCTTCGATCTGTGCGGCGCGGCCGGCGTCCCCTTCGAGGAGGTTCGCCGGCTCTGGCTCGCGGACGAGCGGATCGGCGAGAGCCACACCGTCGTCACCGCCGAGCGCGGGTACGGCGGGCGGTGTCTGCCCAAGGACGTGGCGGCGATCTGCGCCGTCGCGCGCGAGCTCGGAACGCCGCTGCGGGTTCTCGAGGCCGTCGCGGAGGCCAACGCGATTCATCGAGCGCGCGGCAGCCGCGGCGCGACGCCGGAGAGCACGAGCGACGAGGCCGAGCATCCCGATCCGTCGACCGCTCGCTCGATGCCAGCGCCCGCGTAAGCGCGCGGTTCGGCGTGATCCGCGCCCGCGAGTTGTGCGTGTAGAGCAGACACCCTGGCCACGCGCTAGCCTTACCCCGTGCCCGGCGAGCTCTCATCCGTGCTCGGCGCCCAAGCGCGCAGCTTCGACGTCATCTGCGTCGGCGCGCCGCGCTGGCAGGCCGCTCGCCCGGACGTCTCGCTCGCGAACGATCCGCGGCTGCGGCTGCGCGGCGCGGTGAGCGTCGCGGCG
>JALHOE010000124.1 GCA_022843175.1 Deltaproteobacteria bacterium | reverse complement strand
CGCCCGACACCGCGCCTGCCGCCGACACCGCACCGCCGCCGCCGCCGGCCGCGCCCACGACCAACACCGACGCGATCAACGCCGAGGTCGCGCGCCAGCTCGCCGCGATGAAGTCGTCCGCGTACACCCACACCACGTTCGTCGACGAGGCGAAGGGGATCTACAACTACGACTGTTCCGGCTTCGTCGCGTACGCGCTCAACCGTGCGTACCCGGCCGGGTTCGCGACGATTCGCGCGGCGCTCGGGAGCGACATGCACCCGAAGGCCGCCGAGTTCGAGAGCTTCTTCGAGACGATGCCGCTCGGTGGCTCCAAGGCGGGGTGGATGCGCGTCGCGCGCGTGTCGGACCTGCGCAAGGGCGACATCGTCGCGTGGGTCCAGCCCGTCGAGAACCCCAACGGCAACACCGGCCACATCATGTTCGTCGACGGCGCGCCCACGGTGAGCAAGCGAGCCGGCGAGATGATCGTTCCGATCGTCGACGCCACGTCGTCTCCCCACGGCCCGTCGGACACGCGCACCACGGCGCTCGGCAAGGGTGCCGTGGGCCTCATCGTCAACAGCGCGGGCGCCCCGACGGGGTTCTACTGGACCGGCGGCTACAGCTCGGCCGGTTACTCGACGCCCATCTCGCTCGGCCGCGCGCTGTGAGCGCGAGGGCCAACGCGAGGGCGAGCGCGCTCGTGGTTGTCGTGCCGGGCGGCGCGTAGGCGCACGCGCTGCCGTTGGCGGTCTCCTCGATCGGCAGCTCCGCGGGCGGCGGCGGAAACAGGGTGGTGAGCGACGTGTCCTGCTCGACGCTCGTCACGTCGGCGGTGAGCGCGGAGTCCATCACCGGCGCCGTGGGGTCGGTCACCGCGGCGTCGCCCGGCGTCACGGGATCGGGCGGCCCCGCGCCGGCGTCGATCGGCGGAACGAACGCGTCGAGCACCGGGGCGATCGGCTCCACGGTGGCGTCGATCGGATCGGTGGCGTCGATCGGTATGGCAGCGTCGATCGGCACCGTGGCGTCGACCGTCGGAACCGAGGTGTCGACCGGCGGCGCGGCTGCATCGGCCTCCGCCTCACCGGCCGGCGGCTCCGCCACGCTCGGCGGCGGCGCGCCCGTGGTCCAACGGCGAAGCGCGTTGTCGATCATGCGCTGCGCCCCCTTGTGCTCCGCGCCGCTCCAACCGGCGGAGTAGCCGTCGAGGCCGTAGGCGAAGTTCGTCGCACCGAGCGCCACGACCTCGGCGCCGGAGGCCGCGCGGTGATACGCGGAGCCGCCGACCGGCTCGCCGCTCCTCCGGTGAATGACGCCGAGCTTCACTCGGCCGGGAGGGACGAACGACGAGTAGTCGCCGTCGACGTCGGTGAAGTTGTCGAACTCGTAGCCCATCACGTCGTCGATCGAGTCGCCCTTGCCGAGCCCGGTGCCCTCGAAGATCCAGTGATCGGCGGCTTCGATTTGGAGATAGCCCCACGGCCCGCTCGGGCCCATCGCGCCGGCGGACTGCACGCCGAGCAGGCGCATCGCGGGGCGTCGCAGATCGATGCCGAGGCTCGGGTGGTAGCCCATCCTCTTCCAACCGCGCGTAACGTTCCCGAGGTGCTCGCGCGCCTTGGCGGTGTTGCCGGCCGCGGCGGCGGCGAGCCCGAGCGCGAGGACCGGATCGCGCGTCCAGTTCTCCTTGTAGCTGACCATCGTGCGGCCCCCGTCCTCCATGCGCACGGCCCACGCCAGCGTGTCGCCGGACATCACGAGCAGGTTCACGCCCGCATCGCGCGCCGCTTCGACGGTGTCGTAGGAGGGTCGGCTCAGGTACTCCCAGTGACCGGAGATGGCGAGCACGCGGCGCCCGGCGACGAGCTTGCTGTCGCGCGCGAGATCTTCGTCCGTGCACCACGCGACGTCCCACCCGTTGCGCTCGGCCCAACGCAGGAACGGATACTCGTAGCGCACGAGATCCGCGGCGCCGCCGCCGACGAGGAAGGGTCGATCGAGCGAGACGGCCACCGCCTGGTTGCTGCCCGACTCGGTCGGAACGCTCGCGCTCGAGTTGAACCCGTAGAGGCTCTTGCCGCCACGCGCGGCGCCCGGCCACGCGTTGTAGGCCTGATGGGTGGCGGTGGTGACCGACACCAGGATCGGCATCCGCGTCGACAAGCCGTCGTCGCGCACCACGAAGAACGTCATCGCTTGCAGCCCCGACGCGTGGTCGGCGCGCGCGACGTAGAGCCCCGGCGCCCAGCCGCTGTCGGTCGCGAAGCTCACGGTGTCGTGCCACTTCGCCGCGGCGAGCCCGGTCGCGGGATCGGTGCCCGTCGGGTAGGGCTGGGGATCGGCGGGGCGATCGGGGAGCGCGAGCACGTGGCGCGCGCCCGCGCCGTCGTACCACCCGAGGCGGTACACCTGAATCGAGTAGGTGGCTGTCGAGCGGACCTTCAGGCGCACGGTCTCCCCGCGCGCGATCGACCACGACGCCGGGTAGAGATCGATCACGCCGCTCGCCTGCGCGTTGCCCAGTCGCGCTGGCGTCAGATCCCAACCCTTGCTCCCCGGGCGCGCGTTCTCGATCGCGATTGGGCCGGCCCCGGCGACGCCGCGGAGCGCGAGTAGAAGCACGGTTGAGCAGATGATTCGGCGCATGACGCAAGCGGGAGCAGCCGACGTGCCGCGCGCCCGCGTGCTCCGCGATGAGCGCACGTGATACGACTCACCGCTCCGGGAGGGACCGCTCATGACCGCACTCCACACGCACGGCCGCTTCGTCTGGCACGACCTCAACACCCACGACCGCGCGCGCTCGATCGAGTTCTTCACCAAGCTCATTGGCTGGAAGACGCGCAACGAGGATCCGAAGAGCAAGGAGTACGTGCACTTCCTCAACGGCGACCAGGACCTCGCCGGCGCGCCCGCGCTCGACGCGCACGTGCCGCCGCACTGGCTCGCCTACGTCACGGTCGACGACGTCGCCGCGGCGGCGGAGCGCGCGAAGAAGCTCGGGGGTCAGGTGCTCATGGGACCGATGCACATCGAGCGCGTCGGCACGATGGCCGTCCTCGGCGATCCCACCGGCGGCGCGATCGCCGCGTTCCGCCTCGACGAGAGCGAGGAGCCCGAGACCGACGCGCGACCGGCCCTCGGCACGTTCTGCTGGAACGAGCTGCACTCGACGGAGCCCGAGAAGGCCGCCGCGTTCTACGCAGAGCTCTTCGGGTGGAGCTTCAAGGACATGGATATGGGGCCGATGGGCACCTATCGCCTCGCGATGCGCGGCGACAAGCAGACCGCAGGGCTCATGAAGACGATGGTGCCGGGGCAGTCGTATTGGCTCCACTACATCGCAGTGGCCAACGTCGACGCGACGACGAAAGAGGCCGAGAAGCTCGGCGGCAAGGTGATCACCCCGCCGACCGACATCCCCGGCATGGGGCGCTTCTCGGTTTTGCAGGATCCGACAAACGTGTTCTTCGCGCTGTTTATGGGCGCGTAGGTTCTTGGAGAGCGGCGACCTGCTCGAAGGTGCCGTCGAGCGCGACGAGGGCCAGACGCTGCCATCATGACGATGCTGAACGCGCACTAATCAATTTGACGACGACCAGCGTCACGCGAGCGATGACCCGGCTCCACAAGGCATCGGAGGCCGTCCTCCAGATTGGTAGGAGCGTGTAAGGTTGGTGGAGATGGCATGAGTCGACAAGACGGGCTGATTCTCTTGGTGGCGACTGCCGGCGCGATGTGCTGCGCGCGCGCCATACCGCCATTTGCCGGCACCTCGGACACGTATTGGAGGGCGATGGCGCCGGTTGCGTTTTCGGGTCCACCGACCGAGGTCATCGCAGCCGTCGCAGCCAACGCGAAGGCTCATGGATGCGGCGCACAGCGCACGGATGATTCATCGCGTTCCTGGACGGGATCCGGCAGCATGGAGAAGGGTGGCTCTAGCTCTGGTGATCAGTGGCAGTCGGCGTTGGTCACTTGCTCCGACTACGCAATGGCCGTTGCGATCACGAGTGATGGAAAGATCGTTGTCGGCTGCGAGCGGCCCACAACGGAGTCTGAGTGTACTGCGCGGTTCCGCAAGTTCACCACAGCGGCCGCGGACGACTAGACTTGGGTCAATCAGACATGTGTGTCTGGCACGTGCCCGCCGTGCAGTCGATCCCAAAGAACGCACCCGTCGAGCCGTCGTCTCCACGCGTGGGTTTCGGCAGACAATCGCAGGACGGGCAGCTCGCTCGCCAACGGGCCTCCACCTCTTCAAACCGCTCGATCTCATCGCGACGGAAGCTCGTCACGATCTGGGATCCACAGCAGTCGATCTGATGAAAGACGAAGCGACACTGGCTGCGTTCGGAGCAGTCGCGCTTGAAGCGCGGAAAGGTGGTCTCGTCAGGACAGCTCAGAGGTTTAGCGTTGCTATCCGCAGTGCCGGGTTCACCCGGCGAAGCATCCGCCATCGTCGACACGTCGAACGCGTTCGGCGTCGCGCCGTCAGTCGCCGAAGCATCGGGTTCTGCCACAAGCAGGCCCGTCGCGGCGCCACAGCCGACGAGGGCAAGTGAGGCCACGACGAGAGCACAACGAACCCGCATGCTGCAATCATAGGACATGTTGATGCCGGCGCCCGAAGCCCCCCGGCGATGCGGCTGCGATGCGGTTCGGCGGGAACGTCGTGGCGGTCTCGACCGGCGCTGCACCGGCGTCCGGCTCGCCGTCCGCAGGGATGATCGTCGCTTACAGCGCGGGCGTCGGAAGCCCTACGATCGAGTTCGACGGCGCGGGTCGAGTCCGCCGCGTGGGGCGTTGACGTTCTGCGGGATCACGCGAGCTGGTCATTTCGTGCGTCGGTACCGACGCATGACATCGACATCGCGCAGGTTCCGGAGCTGTCGTCGTTTGATCACGGCGGCCGGATCGTTCCACGTCGCCCTGCCGATCGCCTCCGCAGCCAGGCGGAACATGACCTCTCGATCGACCTCGCAGCCGATGAACCGACGACCGAGACGCACGGCCGCGACCCCAGTAGTGCTGCTTCCGAGAGAAGCCTCGCACCTCCTCCGGCGAAGAGACCGAGGCGCTTCACATCATCCGGCGCATTGGCTTCGCCTTCGGCGTCCAACACCACAGCGTGCGGTCGAACCGGAGCGCGCAGGTCTCGGTTCCCACGCGGGCGAAGGTCGCGCCCGCGCCGAAGGCCATGAGGTCTTGTGCGACGTGCGCGGTCGGGTGCTCGTCGAAGCGCGGCCAGCAGCGAATGCCGCCGTCGGTCAGGTGCACGCAGCTGTCGCCGCCGAGCTCGAAGGCGTCGCGGACGCGCTCGAGGCCGAGGAACGGGCGGAGGACTCGATCGGTGATCCACGCGCAGAGGAACTTGCCCTCGGCGGTGAGCACGCAGCTCCGCGCGTCGCCGAGCACGAGGACTCGACCGCCGCGCAGGCTCTTGAGCGTCCAGAAGGCGCCGCCCTCTACGGACTCGCCGGCGGACTCCGCCAGTGTGCCCGCGTACGGGCCGAAGCATGTGAGCTCACCGAACTCGGTGCGCGCGCACGTGGCGAGCGACGCGGTGCGGAGCTCGACGACGTCCTTCAGATCTTGCACGAGATGGACGCGGAAGTCGTAGTCGCCGGAGTCGGCGTTGCCGAGGCGGCCGTCGTAGCCCTTGCCCCAGCAAGCGACCGTTCGGTTCGCGAGGCGCGCGCAGCCGTGCGACTCCGCGACGCTGATCGCGACGGCCTGGCCCGGTAGCTCGACCTCGTGCGGGCGGCGATCGGCGTGCGGCCAACCCTCGTCGGAGACATAGCCCCAACAGTGCACGCGCCTCTTCGCGAGCGCGCACGCGAAGCTCCCCTGCGCGCCGAGCTGATCGACCTCGGTCAGCTCGGGGACGAACGTCGGCGTGGCGGAGTCGTCGCTCGAACCGTTGCCGAGCTGACCGTTGATGTTCTGCCCCCAGCACTTCACGCGGCGCTCGACGGTGCGCGCGCAGAAGAAGCCGTCGCCCGCGACGATCTCGAGGACGTCGCCCGGCGCCTCGGGCGGGATGGGCGCGACGGCCGGCCGCAGGTGGCACGCCGAGAGGCACGCGACCAACAGCGCGGCTCTCACTGCCCGACCACCACGTATTGCTCGGGGAGCTCGGACGGCACCGTCTTGGCCGCGAGCCCCGCGGACGCGAGCTCCTCGATCACCTGCGCGGGCGCGAGGCGATGGTGCTTGGGCGGGCCGTGCGCGGCCTCCATGGTGAAGTCGACGACGAAGATCATCCCGTGGGGCCGGAGCGCGCGCGCGAGCTTGGCCGCGTAGGCGCGCCGCTCGGGGATGTGGTGCCAGGTGTCGACGATGAGCACGCGGTCGACGCTCGCGGCGGCGAGCTCGGGATCGTCGCCCTTGATGACCCGCGCCTCGACGTTGGCGAGCTTCTCGCGCACGGCGCGCTCCCGGATGTAGCGGACCATGTCGGGCTCGACGTCGAGCGCGAGCACCTTGCCGGTGCTGCCGACCCCCTGCGAGAGGAAGGGCAGGAAGTATCCCGTGCCGGCGCCGAGATCGACGACGGTCGATCCCGGTTCGAGCTTCATCAGCGCGACGACGTGCGCGGGCTTCTGCCAGGCGTCGCGCGCGGGATCGTCGAACACCTTGGCCCACTCGTCCGCCTTCTCGAAGCGGTGAACGAGCGGGCCGTGATGGGGGTGGTGGGCGTGGTGGGGGTGCTCGGCGGGCTTCGCGCACCCGAGCAGGACCAGCGTGACCAGCAGGCGGCGCATGTTGCTACCATCCTCATACCGCATGCGACCGCTCGTCGCTCTCCTCTTGCTCGCCTCGTGCGGCAGCGAGCCCGCGCCCGTCGCCCCCGCGAGCGACGCGGCCGTCGATGTCGTCGAGGTCGCGGTGGACTCCGCCGACACCGCGCCCGAGCCGCCGCGCATCCTCTCGGCGTTCTTCGGCCTCGACAACGCGCTGCCCGCCACCATCGCGGCGATCTGTCCCGCCGGCCCGGGGAAGGACGGCATGCCCGTGGTGTTCTCCCAGCGCCTGCTCACCGTCACGCCGCCGATCGGCGCGTTCCGGATCACCACCCGTTCGGGCGCGCAGCGCACCCCCCTCTGCGCGACGCTCGCGCCCGCGATCGCTCCGACCGAGCGACACACGGTGCTGCTGGTGGGGGACTTCGGCGACGAGCCGACCGATCCGCCGGTGCGCGTCGACATCGTCGCATCGCTGCCGGTCGAGGGCGGCGCGGACGCGCAGGGGCTCGGCGTCGACGTCGTGCCGCTCGCCGCGGGCCCGTCGCTCGTCCTCGCGATGCGCCATCGCCCGGACCAGCTGCCGACGAGCGCGTGCCCCTCGCCCGCCACGCGTCAGATCTTGCAGATCACGTGGAACGGCGGCGTCAGCGCGCCCGACGGGGCCGCCGTCGGAGATCGAGAGCGCGCGCGGATGCACGTCACCACTGCATCCGGCGAGGTCGTGCCCGACGCGCTCGGCGATCTCGGCGACAACGACAACTACCTGCACCTCTGCCTCGCGAGCGACCAGGCGCCGACGGCCGTCCGCATCGAGGCCGGCACGTTCGTCGACCCCCGCGGCGACCTCAACGGAGAGACGCGGGTCGCCGTGATCGAAGCGCGCTAAGGCACAGGCACGCGCCCACACAGGCGCGCGCGTCAGCGAGCGCCTACCGGTGCGATTGGTGCGAACGGCGCCAAGGCGCTCGCTTACGCGCGCGCCTATCGGGCGGCGCGGTCGTCGGAAGCGCGCCCACACAGGCGCGCGCGTCAGCGAGCGCCTACCGGTGCGATTGGTGCGAACGGCGCCAAGGCGCTCGCTGACGCGCGCGCCTATCGAACGGTGCCAAGGCGCTCGCTTACGCGCGCGCCTATCGAACGGTGCCAAGGCGCTCGCTTACGCGCGCGCCTGTTGGGTTAACGGCGTGAGACCTGGATTGCGTTCTTTGACGTCGCGGTTTGGCCGTCGGGGTTGCGGACGGAGACATCGGCGTAGGCGCTCGCCTCGAACGCGGCGACCGTGGCCTCGAGGTTCTTGTCGTCGATGCGGCGGGTCTTGGCCGCCGTGCCGCCGACGATCACGAAGCAGCCCGGCGCGAAGTTCTTCCCCTCGACGGTGAGCTTCCAGCCTCCGGCCGCGCTGCCGTATTTCGGATCCCACCGTTCGAGCACGGGCGGCGGGATGGCCTCGTAGAGGAACGCCTTGGTGCGCGTGATCGACTGGCCGTCGGGGCAGAGGATGCGCAGATCGACGGCGCCCGGTCGCTCGCCGGGCGGCATGGTGACGACAATCCGTGTCGCGCTCTCGACGACCACGTTCTGCGGCTTCGTGCCGCGGTCGATGAGGATGGCCGTTTCCTTCTGGAAGCCCGTGCCCTCGATGATCACCTTGGTCCCGCCGGTGACCGGGCCCTTCACGGGCGCGACGCCGGTGACCACGGGGAGCTCGAGCAGCTCGTAGGTGAAGCCGCCCTCGACGGTGCACGAGCCGCCCTCGGAGTTCATCACGCGAATGTCGACCGGGCCGACCCTCGCCGCGCGCGGCGTGACCACCGAGAGGCGTCCGTCTCCGAAGAGCTTGCCGATGACCACCTGATCGAGGATCTGCACATAGGTCTTGTCGTCGAAGCCGGCGCCGTGGAGCACGATGGTGGTGCCGCCGAGGAGCGGGCCGCTCGCGGGCAGCACCGACGCCACCGTCGGCTCGATGTCGGGGGGCAGCCAGGCGAACCCGCCCTTGAGCGTGTGGGCTTGGCCGTCGGGGTTGGTGACCACGACGTCGACCGCGCCGATCGCGGCGCGCCCCGGCACCGTGGCGACGATCTCTCGCGCGGTGAGCTGCTGGACGTCGCAGACCACGCCGCCGACCTCGACGCGACACGGGAGCGCGAAGCCCTTGCCCTCGATGGTGATGCGCGCGGGCGTCTCGGGCAGGCCGCGTCGCGGCCACACGTCCTCGATGTGCGGCGGATCGCGCGGCTCGTCGTACTCGAACCCGTCGGACACCACGTCGACCTGACCGTCGGGGTTGACGACGCTGACGTAGACCATGCCGCCGAGCGCGCTCTTCGGCGTGACGACCGAGAGTCGAGCGCCCTCGAGGGTGGGGGTGACCTTCTGGCCGCCCACGTCGACGACGCAGCCCGGCGCGAAGCTCGCGCCCTCGATCGTGAGCGCGGTGCCGCCGATCGCCGGCCCGCGCGTCGGCGTGATGCGCTCGATCTTCGGGGCGCGCGCGCGCTCGTACTCGAAGGCCTCCTTCGCGACCGCGCTCTGTCCGTCGGGCAGCTCGACGCGCACGTCGACCTTTCCGGCGGTGATCCGCGGCGGGGTGACCGCGCGCAGCTGGATCGCAGCCTCGAAGCGCACGGTCGCGGCGATGTCGCCGACGCGCACGACGGCGCCGTCGACGAAGTGGAGGCCCGCGATCACGAGCTCGGTCCCGCCCGCGAGCGGGCCGGTCGCGGGGGCGATCGAGACGATCGTCGGCGGCTCGGGGCGCGCGAACTCGAAGAAGGCCGGCTCGCTCTTCTGCTCGCCCACCACCACCAGCACCGGCGCCTTGCCCGCGTTCACGCGCGGCGGCGTGACGAACGCGAGCTCGGTCGGCGAGATCAGCTCCGCGGGCACCGACGTGCCGTCGACCTCGATGGTGCAGCCCTCGACGAAGCCCGAGCCCACGACCTTCACCCGCGTGCCGCCGACGAGCGGGCCGCGCTCGGGAGCGAGGGTGTCGACGGTGACCGCGTTGCGATCGGTCGTCGGCGCCTCGCTCTCCGGCTCCGGCCCGGGCTCTGACTTCGGCCCGGATTCCGGCTCAGGCTTCGCTTCGGGCTCCGGCTCCGACTTCGGCGCGGGCTCGGACTTCGGCTCCGGCTCCGACTTCGCTTCGGGCTCCGGCTCCGACTTCGCTTCGGGCTCCGGCTCCGACTTCGCTTCGGGCTCCGGCTCCGACTTCGCTTCGGGCTTCGGCTCGCTCGGGGGCGGATCGTCGGGCGTCGTCATCGAGAGAACGAAATATCACACCTCACGGCAGGCTCTGGGTCTTGAACAGCTCCCACAGGGCGTCGGCCATCACCATCGGGTGGTTGGTTCCGTTGGGGTACACGTGCCCGCACTTCTCGATCAGCACCGCGATGAACTGGTTGCTGCCGCCGGCGGTGCTCGTCTTGTACGTCCAGCGCGCGATGGTGGGCTTGGGCTGATCGAAGACGTACTTGTTCTCGAGCTTGCCGGCGGTGAGATAGTCGCCGTTGATGCGCTGGAACATCGGCGTCGACGCGGTCGACTCCGCGATCGGGATCGGGGTCGTCGTGAACCGGTCGTCGACGTTGCCGACCGAGAACACCACGGTGATCGGCCGCGCCGGCGGCGTGGGCTCCGAGGCCATCGGCCCCGCGTGGGCCGCGGCGGCGGCGAAGCGGTCGGCGAGCTCGACCGAGAGCCGCGACGACATCTGCGCGCCGTTGGAGAAGCCGCTCACGTACACCCGCTTGGCGTCGGTCGCGTAGTTCGTGCCGAGGAAGTCGAGCATCCGCTTGAAGAACGCGACGTCGTCCTTGATCGGGTGATCGGCGAGCGCACGGTTCTCCGGCGAGAGCATGGCGAGCTCCGCGGCGGTGCACAGCGGCATGCGGGTGGGATCGCCGAGGTTGCCCGAGGCCCACTTGGTCGTGACGGCGCGCTCGCCCGGATCGTCGAAGTCGCCGTCCTTGTTCTCGTCCTCTTTGAGGCAGTAGGTGAGCGCGCTCGGGAACACCGCGATGAACCCCTCGGCGTCGGCCTTCTGCCGCCAGCCCGAGATGTCGTAGAACTTCTCGCCGTCGCCGCTCGTGCCGTGGAGCATGAACACGACCGGGACGCGCTTGTCGCCGCGCGCCTTCTCCGGCGTGTAGACGATGAACTCGCGCTCGATGCCCTCGAGCATCTCCTTGACGACGCGCTTGCCGGGGACGTTGGCCGTCGTGGGCGCGCTGTCGGTCGCGGCATCCTCGGTCGCACCGGTATCGGCGGTTCCGGTGTCCGAGAGCGTCCCGGTGTCGGCGACCGCGCCGGGCGCGGGGTCGTCGGCGGAGCCGGAGCAGCCAACCATCAGGAGCAGAGCGAGTGCGACACGAGCCATAGCGAACCTCCCTTGAGTCGCTCCAAGATCGTGTCGCACAGCTCGATCGGCAACCCGGGGCGCGCGATCTCCGCTAACAGCCGGAATACAGCGCGCTCACCGATTGAGCGACCAACCCACTGGAAACTCGATCACCACCGGCTCTTCGCCGCGGAAATCGCTGAAGCGAATCCACCGCGGGCGCGCGCGAAAGTAGACGATGTCCGGGCCCGCGCGGTCGACGCCGTCGGGGAAGCGCTCGAAGTACAGGCGCCGCATCGCGACGAGCTCTTCGCCCTGTGGCTCGTCGACGACGCCCTCGTATTGAACGGTCTGCCCCTCGTCCCACCCGATGACGAGCGCGATGCGCGGGTTGGCACGGAGGTTCTTCGCTTTGCGCGAGGTGACCTGCGTGTCGAACACGAGCTCGAGCTCGTCGCTCACGGCCACGCCGATCACCGCCGCTTGCGGCGCGCCATCTCCCGCCACCGAGGCCTCGACCGCCCACTTCTGCGCACGAAGAAACGCCACGAGCTCGGCCCGATTCATGGGTCCGTTGTATCGCGTATCCTTTCGGGATGCGTCTCTCCCTCCTCGTGCTCGCGTGCGTGCTCGGCTCCGCCGCCGCGTGTGTCGACGGCGGCGCGACCGAGGGCGAGGGGCGCCCCGACGACGCGAGCGTCGAGACCACGACGGTCGACGACGCCGCGATCGACTCGTCGGACCAGCCGGGCACCGACAGCGACGTGCCGGAGACGGTGGCGATCGACGCGCCGAGCGACGCCGGCGCCTGCAAGGGCCTCGGCCTCTACTGCGGCTCGCGCCTCGGCCTCGACCCGACGAAGCTCTACACCTGCAACGACAGCAAGATCGTCGGCGTCGCCCGCACCTGCAGCGGCAAGTGCATCGAGGTCGCCGATTCGGACGAAGACCTCTGCCCCTGCCCCAACGGCGACGGCCGCTACTGCGGCGCGCGCGTCGGGGGAGATCCCGCGTACCTCTACGACTGCAAGGCCGGCAAGATCACCCAGGCGACCCACTGCGGCGGCAAGTGCAACGCGGGCACCACCGCCACCAGCGACACGTGCGCCTCGTGCCCGAGCGGCAACGGCGACTACTGCGGCACCACCTTCGGCGCCGATCCCAACAAGCTCTATACGTGTACGAGCGGCGTCCTCACGGTGAAGGCCGACTGCGGCGCGAAGTGCGTGGTCAAGCCGCCGGGCACCCCGGACGTGTGCCCCGCGTGCCCCTCCGGGGACGGCAAGTACTGCGGCGGCTCGGTCGGCCTCGACCCGAACAGCCTCTACGACTGCAAGGGCGGCGTCTTCACCGTCGCGCAGAAGTGCGGTGCGACATGCTACGTCGCACCGGCGGGCACCGCCGACTACTGCACGTCCGCGGCGCCGCCCGGCGGCGCGGGGCTCCTGTGCAGCAACGTGCAGTGGTGGAACTCCGCCCTCACCTACGGCCCGTACATGTCCTACGGCTGGTGGGACACCGACATCTCGGCGAGCCCCGGCACGAAGATCCAGCTCCGCCACGACTCCAAGCTCACCAAGCACGGCATCTACGCGTGGGGCTGGATGCCCGAGTTCACCGATCAGGTGACCGGGCAGCGCTTCCGCTACCTCCACCTCAAGCCGAGCGCGCAGTACACCACGGAGATCAGCAAGGTCTACCCCGCCGGCACCGTCGTCGGCCTCTCGGGCGGCGACACCAAGGACACCGGGCTCGGCACGTACTCAACCGGCGCGCACCTCTGCGTGCAGACGCTCGTCGAGTACCGCACGGCGTTCCCGAAGGGCGTCGACGCCTGCAAGTAGCGAGGGGAGCCGCGGGCCGAAGCCGCCCTCGGCGGCGAGCTCGTCGAGCGCGCGCTGCATCGCGGCGATCACCTGCGCGCGACAGTCGTCGACCACGGCATCGTCGCTCGCCGCGCTCCGCGGGAGGTGCGGCCACGCGATCGGCGGCAGCGCGCGGATCCGGATCCGCAGCGGCACCGGCAGATACGGCGCAGGGCCGACGAAGAACCCCCACGGCAAGCCGAACGCGATCGGGATCGCCTCGACGCGCACGCGCTTGAGTCCGAGCGCGCGCGCCAGCCGCCGACCGTCGGAGACGACGAAGCAGCCCTCGTGCGCGCCGACCGCGACGACCGGCACGATCGGCGCGCCCGTCGAGAGCGCGATGCGGATGAACCCGCGGCGCGCGCCGAACACGATCTCGTGACGCCGCGACCACGGCCGGAACGCGTCGAGATCGCCGCCGGGATACACGAGCACCTTGGCCTCGCGTTCGAGGAGGCGCCGCGCGTTGTCGGGGTTTGCGTTCACCGCGCCGCACTTCGCGAGCGCGTCGCCGACGAGCGGCAGGCGGAACGGCAGGTCGTGCATCAGCCCGTAGGCGGGCTCGTCGACGCCGAACGTGCGCCACCAGCTCACCATCAGGGCGAACATGTCGGGCGACATGATGCCGCCGTTGTGGTTGCCGACGACCAGCGCGCGCCCGCGCGGCACGTGCTCGAGCCCCAAGACCTCTACCTGGTGGTAGTGATCGAAGAAGAACGAGAGCTTGTCGAGGTGGGCGCGGATGAACTCCGGATCGCGCTTGGCTGCTGGGTCCACTTCAACTGAGCGTGCGCCGTCGGTGGGGCTCGGCAATGACACCGATCATACGGTCGAGTCACCATCGTGCACGCGAGAGCGGCTCCACGTTTGCAACACAGCGCGTCATGATCACGAAAACACTCACGGCTGTGCTCGCGGGCCTGTTCCTCTCCGTCGCCGCCTGTCACCGCGACAAGCCCGCCGAGGGCCCGGCCGAGAGCGCCGGCAAGAAGGTCGACAACGCCGCCGACGAGACCAAGGAAGCGGCCAAGGAGGCGAAGGAAGAGACCAAGGAGGCGGCCGGGGACGCGAAGGACGCGACCAAGGAGACCGCGAAGGACGCCAAGGAGAACGTTAAGAAGAAGACCGACTGAGCTCGTGCTCCACCGCCCGCTCGACGCTCTCGCTGTAGGACAGCGCCGAGTAGAGGAAGATCGGCTGCGTGCGCGCGCGCGTGAGGCCCGCCGGGCCGACGTCGTACGCGCGTGAGCACGCGCGCAGCGTCCCTCCGAGCAGCAGATCGCCCCAGTGGCGGCGCCCCTCGATCACGTCGCACAGCATCGACGCGGCGACCTCGTTGCGGAGATCCCAGGCCGGATCGTGCCCGCGCCGCACCTCGGCCCCGGAGATGCTCCACGCTTCTTGGGTGGACGGGTAAACGACGTCGAGCAGCCAGCGAAAGCGATCGCCCCGCAGCGTGCGCACGAACGGCTCGACGATCGCGCGGAGGTCCTCTTCGCGACGGCCGTCGAGGTTCGGATCGCGGAGCGGCGGGATCGCGAGCGGCTTGAAGTCGACCGGCTCGAGTGTTCGAGGGGTGACCAGTGACGCGCCCGCAGAGACCTCGCGCTCCACACCCGCACGCGAGACGACGAACGCGTCACCGACGCTCGAGGGGAAGGTGCGGACCCCGCGCGCGGCGAGATCGCGGAGCACGCGCGCCTCGTCGACGGGATACACGAGCGCGTTCATCGCCTCGAAGGGCGCCGCGTGGCGCGCGCCGGCAGAGGACGGCACCACGACCGCGTTCACCGCGGCGGCCTGCTCGAGCAGGCGCGCGTACGCGGCGAAGGGGAAGCCGATCGAACCGGCGAGCGACGCCTCGACCTCGAGCAGCGGACACCACTGCATCAACGCGAGCTTCACCGTCCCGCTCAATGCCTGGTTGATCTCGCCCACGAGGTCCGCGATCGCGGTGTGCACGGTGTCGACCTCGTTCCACACGATCGCTCCCTCGTGCTCCACCGCGACGCCGAACTCCAGCGCCTCGGGCGAGATCGGCGCGAGGTTCGCGTTGGAGGGCGTCGTCAGCACGCGCACGCCGTCGAGCTCGATCCGCGTGCTCGGCGCGACGAGCCGCACCGTGTGAAACCCGAGCCGCTCGGCGGTGCGGGCGACCAGCGCGTCGGGCGTGACCACCACCGCGTCGGGGTCGAGCGCGGCGAGCGCGCGGAGGCTCGGGAGGTCGAAGTGATCGGGGTGGCGATGGGTGACGAAGATGAAATCGGGCCGGAGCGCCTCGCGATGAATGGTGCGCGGCGGGTTCACCTCGAACACGCCGCCGTGGTGGCGGTTTTCGAGCAGCGGATCGAACAGCAGCCGCAAGCCCGCCGCCTCGGCGAGCGCCATCGCGTGACCGAGGGGGAACCACCGCAGCATCAGCCGCCGTCGTTCGCGGGTGCGGGCTGCGGGTAGACGACCGTCGGCTTCCACTTCGCCAACGCCGCACGGACGTCGGGCCAGTGATCGTGTTGGCTGTCGGCGACCTTCTCCCAGCTCTGCTTCGGGAGTCGGGTGACTCCCTCGCAGTCGGCGAGCTTGATCGACCGGCCCGCCATCACGAGATCGGCCTCGGCGAGGGCTTGCTCGGCGCTGTCGCCGAGGATTCGCGCGTAGACATAGACCTCGGCGGCGACGGTCGCGAAATCGATCGCGCAGGTGTCGGTCATGCGCAGCTTGCCCTTCTTGCGCGTCTTGCCGGCGCGGGCGGCGACGCGCGTCGCCCGGGCGCGGGCTCCGGCCATCCGCTTGATGTAGAACCCCGGGTCGCCCTGGTCGACGCCCATCACGTCGACGCCGAGCTGACCCACGAAGGGGACGTTGCACAGCGTGTCGGCCGCGGGCACGTCGACGTGCTGCCAGCCGACGATCGGCGCGCTGAAGGCGACGGTGGGGAACTCGTTCTTGCCGTCGTCGTCGATGTCCCGGCCGCGCGTCGGGTAGGTGGGGAGCTTTACGTCGGAGACCGTACCGGCGGCGCTGTCCCATGCGCGGCCGATGCACTCGATGAACGGCTTCCGCGTCTTCGACTCGAAGTCGCGCTGCCTCCGCAGGATGAAGGTGAGGCGACCGTCGTTGGTCACGTCGACGAAGTACCCGCGCGGCGTGTTCCACACCACGAAGTCACCGCTCGACGGATCCATGCCGACCCCGATCGACTCGACGACGCGGGTGTAGAGGTGGCCGTCGCCCTCGACGCCGTGCAGCGTGATCTCGGTGGGCTCGCCGTGGTCGAGGCGCCCAACGCTGCTGCGGCCCTCCTTCCGGCACACGAAGTAGGAGGCCGGCACGAACGACACCGTGATGCGGTTGTTGAGGTCTCTGCAGTCGGCGCCCGTTACGGAGTCGTACTCCGCTTGAAACGCCTTCGAGTGCTTCTTCGCCGCCTCGGTCGAGGCCAGCACGAACTTCGGAATCGGGAGCACCTTCCCCTCGTTCAGCTCGAACTCCTCGGCGAGCGTGAGCTCGGCCTCGATGGCGTCGTCCGGCTTCGCGGGCTCGGCGTCCCTCGGAGCCTCGACGATCTTCGGGGCCGAGGACGCGGTCGGCTTGGCCGACTCGCTCGGCGGCGTGGCCACCACCGGAGGCTCCTTCTTTCGAGAGCACGCCAGCAGGGCGAACACCAGCAGGCTTTTCGAAACGCGCATCGCCGGGCGAACATACACCGGTGCGCTTCCTGCTCGCGATCGCCGTGGCCCTGCCGGCGCTCGCGTTTGCCAAGTCCACTGCGCGCATGCCCGGTCCGGCGCCGATCCTTCGCTCATTCGATCCAGTCGCCGTCAACGCGCAGTGCGAGGGCTGCCATTCCGACATCGCCAAGGAGTGGCGCTCGTCGCTCCACCGCGCAGCCTTCACCAACGACGCGTTCCAGCACGCGCTCGCGCGCGATCCGGTCCCCTTCTGTCGCGGGTGCCACGCCCCCGAGGCCAACGCGTGGTCTCCCGAAGCGGCGCGCGCGGCGCTCGGCGTCGGTTGCGTCAGCTGTCACGTGCTCGATCGCGCGCCGCTCGCGGTCCCGGGGAGTAGAGCGGCGCCGCACCCGCTCGCGCGCGAGGCCGTGTTCGCGTCCCCCGCCGCGTGCGCCGGCTGTCACGAGTTCGAGTTTCCCGACCGCCACCGGCGCGTCACGCCGCTGCTCATGCAGTCGACGCTCTCGGAGCACGCGAAGAGCCCGCACGCGGCGAAGCGATGCGCGTCGTGCCACATGCCGATCGTGTCCGGGCACCGCTCGCACGCGTTCGTGGCCTCCCGCGACGCAGCAGCGATCCGGGCGGCGGTGCGGATCGACGCCGTCCGCGCCGGCGACGGCGTCACCATCACGCTGACCGCGTCCGACACGCTCGGCCACGCCTTCCCCACCGGCGATCTCTTTCGTCGCGTGACCGTCGAGACGATCGTCGACGGCGCGAAGCACGTCGTCCACTTCGCACGACACTTCGCGTCGCGCGAGGAGCTCAAGGGACATCCGGTGCGCGTGCAGATCGCCGACGACCGCGTCGCCCCCGGCGCGCCGCGCAGCGTGGAGGTGTTCGGGAAGACGGTCCGCTACCGCGTGCTCTATGAGCGCGTGGCGTTCCTCCGCGAGCCCGACGCGGAGGTCGAGGGGTCGATCGAGCTCGCCGCGGGCGCGCTCTGAGCTCTCTCCGTGCGCGTCACTCGGCCGCTTCGGGGACCGGCTCCGGCTCGGCGGGCTCCTCTTCCTTCGCCAGCGACAGCTCGCCGGTGAGCACCGGGAGCGCGACCTTCAGCGCGAGGGTCAGCACCATGAAGCCGAACGCCCAGATGCCCGCGGTGATCTTCCACTCGGCGAGCGTCGGCACGTACTCGACGACCTCGTGCAGCGTGCTCGGGACGAAGCCGGGGATGATCAGGCCCATGCCCTTCTCGATCCACACCCCGGCGAAGGCGGCGAGGCAGGCGATGTCGAGGAGCGCGAGCTTGTTACGCGCCGCCGGCAGATGGAGCAGCACCGCCGAGAGCACGTTGAGCGCGATCGCGCTCCAGATCCAGGGCACGAGCGCGTGCCTCCCATGCGAGCCGAAGAACAGGTACTTCGCGGCCGTGGCGTGCGCACCGCCCGTGTAGAACGCGGTGAACACCTCGGACCCGAGCATGAACAGGTTGAGCAGCACGGTGACGCGGAGCACCGAGCTCAGCGTGCGGATCGGCCCGTCGCCCACGCGGAACGTCGACGCGCGGCGCACGATCTGGAGGAGCACGATGACGAACGCCGGCCCGCTCACGAACGCGCTCGCGATGAACCGCGGTGCGAGCAGCGCCGAGTTCCAGAACGGCCGGCCGCCGAGGCCGCTGTAGAGGAACGCGGTGACGGTGTGGATCGAGATCGCCCAGAAGATGGAGAGGAAGACGAACGGCAGATACCAGCGCTTGCTCGGCTTCTTGCCGATGAACTTCGAGTAGATGAGGTACCCGGTGATGTGCAGGTTGAGCAGCAGGTAGCCGTTGAGGACGATGACGTCCCACGTGAGCATCGACACCGGCCAGTTGAAGCGGCCGACGGCGGGGATGATGTGCCAGAACCGATCGGGCCTCCCGAGGTCGACGACGATGAAGCCGAGGCACACGCTGATCGCCGCGATGGCGAGGATCTCTCCCACCAGCACCACGTTGTGCATGTCGTGGTCGTCGTAGAGGTAGGCCGGGATGACCATCATCACCGCGCCGGCGGCGAGACCGACGCCGAACGTGAAGTTCGCGATGTAGAGGCCCCACGACACGTGGTCGCTCATCCCGGTGATCTGCATCCCGCGCGCGAGCTGGTGCGCCCACGCGTTGGCGCCGACGAGCGCGATCGCGGTGAGGATGGTCATCCACAGGTAGAAGCGCCACCCGCCGTCGAACGCGCCGGCGAGCAGGCGGTAGATGAACCGCGGATAGGTGACGGCGTGGGATCGCTGGTTCATGGCTCACACATCGAAGAAGTAGAAGAAGCGCGGCTTGGTCCCGAGCTCCTCCTTGAGGATGAACACGCGCTTGTGCTCGAGCACCCAGCGAATCTCGCTGTCCGGGTCGAGCAGGTTGCCGAACACGCGCGCGCCCGTGGGGCACGCCTCGAGACACGCGGGCAGCTTGCCCTCGCGGGTGCGGTGCAGGCAGAAGGTGCACTTCTCGACCACGCCCTGCGGGCGAATGCGGTTCGATAGATACCCCTGGTCCGGGTTGATCTCCTCCTTGGGGATCTCGGGCTTCGTCCAGTTGAAGCGCCGCGCGTGGTACGGGCACGCGGCCTCGCAGTAGCGGCAGCCGATGCACCAGTTGTAGTCGACGACGACGATGCCGTCGGGCTCCTTCCAGGTGGCCTGCACCGGGCACACCTTGGTGCACGGCGCGTTGTCGCACTGGTGGCACTGCACCGGCATGTAGAACTTGCCGGGCGCGGGCACGGCGTGGTCGTACTGCACGTTGCCGCGCTCCATGTCGAAGGAGCCCTGCTCCATCTCGAGCACGCGGATGTAGCTGTTGTTGGTGGCGCGATCGTGGTTGTTCTCGTGGTGGCAGGCCTCGGCGCACTTGCGGCAGCCGATGCACACCGAGAGGTTGAGCGCGTAGCCGAACTCCACGCCGGCGCGCGGCTTCGGGTCCTTGATGGTGACGTCGGCGCCGTAGTCGCGCTTGGTGTCGGCCTCGAGGCGCGCGATCACCTTCGTCATCTCCTCTTTGGTGAGCTCCTTGTAGTGCTTCTGGAGGAACGCATCGACCGACAGCTCCTTTGTCCACGCGCGGAGCGGCGCCATCGCGTAGGCGAACGCGCTCGCTCCCAACGTGGCGCCGAGCACCTTGAGGTGCACACGGCGGGGCTGCTTCTCAGTGGGCTCGCTCACGGATGCGCTCCTTCGGTCGACAGCTTGGGGATCGCCGGGCCGGCCTGGTGCGGGATCGGCGGGCCGAGCTTCAGATCGCGCGGCGGCAGCACGGGTGTGGAGGGGACGAACTTGGGCGCGTGGGGATCGTGACAATCGACGCAGTGGTTGCGGAGACGACCGCCGCTCGCGAGGTCCCAGTGGCCGCTCATGCCGCCGTGCGCGCCCTTCTTGTAGTCGCGCAGCTGCGAGCCGTGGCACTGCCCACACAGCGTCATCGCCTCGCGCATCGGGATGAGCCTCCCGTCGGCGAGGCGGAGCGAGTCCTGCGCGCCGAGCACGTGACAGTTCGCGCAGGTGTTGTCGCCGTGCTTGAAGACGAGGCCCTGATGGAAGTCCCGGAGGTCGTCCGGGCTCGTCGGCAGCTTCTGCCCGACGCGCGCGGTGTGACAGGTGACGCAGGCGACGCGGATGGGCTTGCCGAGCGCGTCGACCTTATCGGTCTCGATCGACGTGAGCTTGGGCGGCTCGTGAATGACGACGGCACCGGTTGCGCTGGCGGAGGGGGCCGCTTGCAACGATTGCGCTTGATCGCGATGACCGCACGCCACACCAAAGACGATCGCCGCAGTGAAGAGGAGGGAACGCACGATGTTCTTGCCGGTGCATCGCACGCTGCATGCCATTCCTGCGCGACTGGCGCGCAGCTTGCGATTGGGCCCGCCATGACCGTGAGCGGCCTCGTGTTAACGCTTGAGAATGAGGCGATCGCCCTCGCCGCCCTGGCGAATGATTCGCGCGTCGTCTGCGGGGAGGCGCAGGGCTTGCGCCTCCCGGTGGTGACCGAGACCGAGACGCCGGAAGAGGCCGAGGAGCTCTGCGAGTCGCTCGCGCGGCTGCCCGGCGTCCTCTTCGTCGACGTCGTCTCGGTCGCGTTCGACACGGAGGTCATGTGATGGAGCGGCGCGACTTCCTGAAGGGCTCTGCGATGGGCGCCGCGACCGTCGCCGCGGCACGGCTCACCAAGGGGAAGGACGGCCTCGCGCTCGCTGCCCCCGCCGAGGGCGCCGGCGTCACTTGGAACAAGGCGCCGTGTCGCTTCTGCGGCACCGGCTGCCACGTGCAGGTCGGCGTGGCCGGCGGCAAGGTCGTGGCGATCCAGGGCGACGAGAAGGCGGAGGTCAACAAGGGCCTCCTCTGCGTGAAGGGCTACCACGTGGGCCTCGCGCTCTACGGCAAGGACCGCCTCACCACGCCGCTGCTCCGCAAGAACGGCAAGCTCGAGCCGATCACCTGGGACCAGGCGATCGAGATCATCGCCAAGCGCGTGATGGCCAACCCCGCGGGCTTCGCGGTGTACGGCAGCGGGCAGTGGACGATCCCCGAGGGCTACGCCGCCAACAAGCTCGTGAAGGCCGGCATCGCCAACAACCAGATCGACCCCAACGCGCGGCTCTGCATGGCGAGCGCGGTCACCGGCTTCCTCTCCACCTACGGCGTCGACGAGCCGGCCGGCTGCTACGACGACCTCGACAAGGCCGACGTCATCGTGCTGTGGGGCAACAACCCCGCCGAGATGCACCCGGTGCTGTTCTCGCGGATCGTCGATCGCCGGTCGCGCGGCGAGAGCGTGACGCTCATCGACATCGGCACGCGGCGCACGCGCACGAGCGGCTTCTGCCAGCACGTGCTCACCATGAAGCCCCACGGCGACCTGGCGATCGCGCTCGGCATCATGCACGTGCTCATCGAGAAGGGCACCTACGACAAGGACTTCGTCGCCAAGTACTGCAACTTCCGCCAGCGCACCGACCCGCCGACGCTCGACGGCAAGGAGATGTCCTTCGACGACTGGAAGAAGGCGCTCGCCGAGTACACGCCGGAGAAGGTCGAGAAGCTCTCGGGCGTGTCCGCGAAGGACATCCGCATGCTCGCGGACCTGTTCGGGCGGCGCGATCTCAAGATCACCTCGCTGTGGTGCATGGGCATGAACCAGCACACGCGCGGGACGGCGATCAACGATCTCGTCCACGGCGTGCACCTGCTCTCCGGTCACTTCGGCAAGCCGGGCGACGCGCCGACGTCGCTCACCGGTCAGCCGTCGGCGTGCGGCACCGTGCGCGAGGTCGGCACGCTCGCGCACGGCCTGCCGGGCGGCCTGCTCGTGGCCAAGGAGGAGCACCGCAAGGAGGCCGAGGCGATCTGGAACCTGCCCGCGGGGAGGATCAACGGAAAGCCCGGCTACCACACGGTCGACATGTGGAAGCGCTTCTCGACGCCGAAGGCGAAGGGCGGCGACATCGACACGATTTGGGTGCAGGTCACCAACCCCGCGCAGTCGCTCCCCAACATCAACGAGCTCGTCGATCCGTCGCGCAAGGATCCGGACAAGTTCCTCATCGTCAGCGACGTGTACCCGACGCAGACCGTGAAGATGGCCGATCTCGTGCTGCCGAGCGCGCTGTGGGTCGAGAAGAACGGCATGTTCGGCAACAGCGAGCGGCGCACCCAGCAGTGGTTCAAGATGGTCGAGCCGCCGGGGCAGGCGCGCGACGACTGCTGGCAGCTGATCGCGGTCGCCCACAAGCTGATGGAGCTCGGTCACCCGGGCATGAAGGACAAGGACGGCAAGTTCCTCTTCCACACCGAGAAGGACGGGAAAGAGGTGCCGATCTGGGACTACAAGCACTACTACGACGTCAACGTCGACGAGCGCCTGTTCAACGAGTACCGCAAGTTCACCCGCTTCAAGCACAAGGACCTGGCGCCGTACTCCGAGTACGTCAAAGCGCGCGGCCTACGCTGGCCGGTCGTCGAGCAGAAGGACGGCACCTGGCGCGAGACGAAGTTCCGCTTCGCGAAGTTCGACGACCCGTACGTCACCAAGGGCGACATCGAGTTCTACCACTCGGTGACCAAGGACAGCCGCGCGCTGATCTGGTTCCACCCCCACGAGCAGCCGCCCGAGGTGCCCGACGCCGCCTACCCGTTCTGGCTGTGCACCGGGCGCGTCATCGAGCACTGGCACACCGGCTCGCTCACGATGCGCATCCCGCAGCTGCACGCCGCGATGCCGCAGGCGTACCTCGAGCTCCACCGCGACGACGCGAAGGCGCTCGGCGTGGCCAACGGCGAGGTGGTGATCGTCGAGAGCCGCCGCGGCAGCTGCGAGCTCCCGGTGTGGATCGACGGCCGCGGCCAGCCCCCGCCGGGGAGCGTGTTCGTGCCCTTCTTCGACGAGACCATCCTCATCAACCGCGTCACACTCGACGCGCACGATCCGCTGTCGAAGCAGCCCGACTACAAGAAGTGCGCGGTCCGCATCCGCAAGAAGCCCGCGGCGGGGAAGGTCTGAGCCATGGGCACCGCGCGCTCGATCCACGTCGGCATCGCGATGGCGCTCACCGTGACGGCGGCCGGGTTCTTCAGCGGCATCCGCGGCAGCGCGAACGAGACCCCACAGGGCCCGCAGGGCGATCCGCCGGGCGGCGTCGCGACGGCGCGGAGCTACGCCGACGCGCGCGCGCACCGTTACGGTCCCAACGCCGGGATGTACGACGGCGCCTTCGGCAAGCTCTCGGCCCTGCCGCCGCCCGCGCCGATCGTGCTCACCGAAGAGGCGCGCCTCGCCGCGCTCGACAAGCGCGCCAAGCGGCGCGCGTACGACGGAGCGCCGCCCACGGTGCCGCACCGCGTGCTGCAAATGGGCCCGCTCGACTGCGTGTCGTGCCACGCCACCGGGGCGAAGATCGGCGGGGTGGTGGCGCCGAAGGTCAGCCACCCGATCTACCAGAGCTGCACGCAGTGCCACGTGGTGATGAACGATCCGCGCGAGGGCGCGCCGAAGGTCGCCCCGCCGGAGAACACGTTCGAGGGCATCGCCACCTGGGGCAAGGGCTCGCGCGCGTGGAAGGGCGCGCCGCCGACGATCCCCCACCCCACGTTGATGCGCCCCGACTGCGCGAGCTGCCACGGCGTGTTCGGCGCCGACGGGATCAAGACCACCCATCCCTGGCGACAGAGCTGCACGCAGTGTCACGCAGCCAACGCGGAGAAGGACCAACACCCGCCGGTGCTCGCGCCATGACCACCGTCTCCCGTCGCGGGCTGCTCACCATGCTGCGCCCGAAGCCCGCGAGCTTCTCGCTCGACGGCTTCTACGAGAAGCGCGCCGCGCGCGGCGAGGCGACAGGCGGTGTCGTGCCGGCCTTCCCGGTGCGCGACGGGGGCGTGGCGACCGCGACGACCAGCGTCGGCGTCACCCGCGCGGTCGAGGGCGTGGTGCGGATCCGCGAAGCAGACTGCCTCGCGGCCACCTCGTTCTGCTCGGTGTGCAGCGAGCGCTGTCCGGTGCCGGGCGCGATCGTCGTCGAGCTCGGGCGCCCGCGCGTCGATCCCGCCCACTGCGACGGCTGCGGCGTGTGCGTCGGCGTGTGCCCGGCGCCGATCAACCCGTTCGACAAGGTAGCCCGATGAACCTCCCCGACCTGCAGGACGCGACGCTCGACGAAGAGACCGTCGATCGACTCTTCGAGGACGTCGCGAGCGGCGCAGAGCTCCTCGAGGTGGTGCTCAAGGGCTCGGCCGAGGGCCTCACGCCCGACCCGCACGAGACCTCGCTCACCACGGCGCGGCGAGCCCTGCGCGACGGCGCGGTGTTCGGCGTGCAGCTCCGGTACCGGTTCGCGGGCACCGAGTGGTGGGACACGCTGATCCGGATGGGGGGCGGCGTGCGGCTGGTACGGATCGATCGCGGCGCGGCCCTCGCGGCGGCGATGAGTTCGTGCGAGTAATCGGGTCATGGCCCGCACCTTCCTCTTCGAGGGCGACAACAACCAAACCCTCGAGTGGATCCCGCTCGACGTCCGGCGCAAGCTCGACCTCGCCGGCGTGAAGCTCTCGCTCGCGGCGTGGCAGCAGATGGCGCGCACCCACCGCGAGGAGCTGATCGCCGCCGACGTCCAATCGCACGCCGACGCAGAGCGCTACCGCGACCTCGCGGTGCGCCTCGCCGACGTCGCGGGCGGCAAGGCCGAGGTGATCGTCCCGGTGCCGTTCGACGAGCGCCCGTGGTCGAAGGACGCAGCGCTGCACGAGCTCGAGGCCCGGGCGCGCGTGCTGTCGATCGCGATCGACCCCACCCGGGTCCGCGCGCTCGACGACGCCGGCCGCTACGCGCTGCTGCGCCTGTGCGATCCGCGCAAGAGCGAGGACAAGCTCAGGGCCGCGATCGCCGAGCTCGACGTCGCGTTCTGACCAGATCGGGCGACCGGCCGGGCAGCGCTGTCACTCCGTCCTTCGTGATCGCGGCCGTGGTCGTGTGCGACCTCTCCGGACCGGCGCCGCTCCGGATCTACACGCCTCGTGCTCCACCGCCGCTAATTTCCCCTCGGCTCCCTCGATCTTACGCGTCTCTACACCTCCGCGACGCCTCGCCTCCCGCTCGCAGAGCCTCGCTACGGCGTCCGGAGAGCTCGCACACGACCGCGTCCGCTGTGCAGCGAGAGTTCTCCGTTCTTTGTGCGCTCGGCGCGTGGAGTCCCCTCGTCATCGACGGGTTCGTCGACTCTCCCTCAAGTGTTGGGGCGCGTGGACGGCGACCGAGGGTGACGCGCAGGTGACACGCCCCGTGCGACAGCACGGCGGGGCGAGCGCTCTCTCGGAGTCGTCGCCGGGTCGATCAGCGTGCGACGCGACAACCGTTGTCGCATCGCGACCGTCATGAGCATCACCCCTGGAGGGTGATGCCTTTGCGAGCCCCTCTCGCGCGACCGCGCGGTAATTCTCGCGGAGTCGCATCGAGGGATGCGATTCAGCCACCCTCCACTGGGTTCGAAGTTTCCGATTCAGTCGGATCGCCAGTTGCTGACTCGGAGCTCGAGCTGGTAGCCCGTCGTGAATCAGTGCTCGCGCAGTGCGAGCGCCGAAGCGAGGTCTTCGATGCGTTCGTTGCGCCCGGTTGATGTGCTCTGGCAGGCTGCGATCACCATCGTCGTGGTGCTCGCTGTCGGTTGCAACCGTTCGCACGACGACCACTCGGCCGCGTCGAGCAAGCAGCGCGTCGCGGGCGAATGCACGCGCGTCGAGCTCAACGCCTCGCGCACCTACTCGCCGTCGCGCTGGACCGACGCCGACCAGTCCGTCTCCCCTGCGCTCACGTTCGCGCTCCCGAGCGAGGTCAGGGTGACGAGCGGCGCCTCGGCACATCAGTGGTCGGAGCTCTCGATTCAGCGCTCGACGGGGGCGTGGATCGCGTGTCGATACGACGGCACCGCGGGAGGCGATCGCTACACGTTCAC
>JALHOE010000123.1 GCA_022843175.1 Deltaproteobacteria bacterium | reverse complement strand
GTCCCCGGCCCCTCGGCCCCTCGGCCCCTCGGCCCGGCCCCCTCGGCCCCCTCCGGCCCGGCCCCCTCGGCCCCCTCGGCCCCCTCGGCCCCCTCCGGCCCGGCGGCCCGGCGGCCCGGGCACCCTCTCAAGTTCGCATCTACTCGCTATACGCGTTAGTTCGGCGAGTTGAGGCTCGGCGCATCCGCAGCCGAGGGGCCTCGCCGCGTTACCCAACTACCGCATCTAACGCGTATAGCGAGTAGATCGGAATCTCGAGAGGCATGCGGTGGGGCCGCTCGGGCAGGCCGAACCCACGGCGGCGTATAGTGCCGACGCAATGTCGCGACTGCTGGTTCACCTGCGTGGCGCGCCGGTCTCCTTCGTGCGGGCGGAGTACTCGGAGATCTTCGGAGAGCGCGAGGAGCACGCGCTCGAGGGCACGGTGGTGCGCGAGCTGTGTCATGGCGCGCTCCTGCCGCACGACCGCTACGTCAGCGAGCCGCTGTCGCTCATGCACGTCTCGAACGCGCGGGTGCACGTGCGATGGGGCTTCGTGCAGGTCGAGCCGGCGCGATTCCTCGAGGAGTCGGTGCACGCGTCACGGTGGTTCAGCCCACGGCTGAGCGAGCTCCCGCGAGATCCAATCCCGGCGACGGGGAAGCTGCCCGGCGTCGTCGCGCGCGGCGAGCGCGACCTGTGCGATCCCGCGCCGCCGCGCCGCACGCTCCACGGAGCGCACCTCTTGCTCGGACACTGGGCCGCGCACAACTACGGCCACTTCTTCATGGACTGCCTGCCCGCGGTGTTCCAGCTCCGCGACCGGCTCCGCCGGGGCGACCTCTCGTTGCTCGCGCGCCCGCTCGCCAAGTGGCAGCGCGAGGTGCTCGCGCGAATGGGCGTCCTCTCCGCGCTCCGCGAGGTCGAGGACGATGTGGTGAGCGTCGAGCGCCTCCTGTTCCCCAACGCGCTGACGTGCTGCTACATGACCAACCCGTCGAGCCTGCACCGGGCGATGTTCGAGGCGCTGTCGCTCGCCGGCGAGGGCCCCGAGCGGATTTATGTGAGCCGAGCCGGGCGCGCGGGCAGTCGCGCCATGGTCAACGAGGCGGAGCTCGTGCGCGCGCTGGAGTCCCGCGGCTTCGTCGCGATCGAGCCCGGCGAGCTGTCGATCGAGGAGCAGGCGCGACGGTTCTCGCGCGCCCGGATCCTCGTCGGCGCGCTGGGCGCCGGCCTCACCAACATTGGCTACGCGCCCGCGGGGTGCGCGGTCGTCGAGGTGCTCCCCGAGCGGGTGACCGAGACCTGGACGGCGCACTTCTGTAAGGTCCTCGGCCATCGCTTCGTCCACGTGATCGCGCCCGTGCACAAGACGAACGAGGTCGTGGTCGCCGGGCGCGCGCGGGACGACATGGCGTTCGAGTACGAGACGCCGCTCGCTCCCACGCTCGCCGCGGTGGACGCGCTGCTCACAGCACGTCCGCGAAGTGCGGCCGGAGGCGGTTGAACAGCGCGAGGCCGATCAGGTTGGTGACCACCACGAACCCCCAGAAGTACGCGGTCGTCACCGGATGGATCCAGAACGGTTTGTTGAGGAGCAGCGCGTCGCGGAGGCCCTCGACGATGTAATAGACGGGGTTGAGTTGCAGGACGCGCGCGAACCGCGCCGGCGCCTGCTCGATGGACCACAGGATCGGCGTGAGCCAGAAGAAGAACTGCAGCCCCACGATCACCACCTGGGCGAGGTCGCGGAAGAACGGCGTCACCACGGCGGCGATGAGACCGATCCCGGAGACGAGGGCGCACGCGGCGAAGAAGTAATAGGGCACCTGCAGCCACGCGAGGGTCGGCAGAAAGCCGCTGAACGCGAGGATGACCAGGAGGATCGTCCACACCACGACGTGAATGAGCGCGGCCGAGACGAGCTTGATCGTGGGGAGGATCGAGACCTCGAACACGATCTTCTTCACGAGGAACGAGTACTCGACGAGCGAGTGGGTGACCGCGATGAGCGCGTCGGTGAAGAAGAACCACGGCACCATGCCGACGATCAGCCACAGCACGAACGGCACGCCGTGGGGCTGCCCGGATCGGAAGCCGACCTTGTGGATGAAGAGATAGAGGACGATGGTGAGCACCGGCTGCGCGAACGCCCACACCGCGCCGAGCAACGAGCCGGTGTAGCGCGAGCGAAAGTCGGTGCGCGCGAGCTCGAGGATGATGCCGCGCTGTCGATACGTCGCGAGGGCGTGCTCGAACACTTCGGGCCGTCAGGTACTCGGCTTGAGCGCCCGCGAAAAGGCGTCGCGGTAGGAAGGGATCGCCACGCCGAAATCGCGCTTCGCCCGCGAACAGTCGAGCACGACCCGGTGGGGCCGCTTGGCCGCGGCGGGGAAGGCGTCGCTCGGTACCGGCTCGATGGTCTTCACCTTCCGATCGGCGATGCGTTCGATCGCGGAGACGGCGAGGTCGTAGCGCGAGACCGGTTCGGCGCCGGCGAGGTGGTAGACCCCGCGCGCGTCGCGAAAGTCCGGCCGGGCGACGATCGCGAGGACGGCCTCGGCGAGGTCGGGCGCGTAGGTCGGGCAGCCGACCTGGTCGTGGACGATCTTGAGCGCCTCGCGCTCCCGCGCGAGCTTGATCATCTGCGACACGAAACAGGGGTGGGTCGTCGTCCATACCCACGCGGTGCGGAAGGCGAGGGCCGGCCTGCCCGCGAGCGCCCGTTCGCCCGCGAGCTTCGACTCGCCGTAGGCCGAGAGCGGCCGCGGCTCGTCGTCCTCGGTGACCGGGCGATCGCGGTCGTCGAACACGTAGTCGGTGGAGAATGTGATGAGGAAGGGCGCCGTCTCGCCGAGCGCGGCGACCGCGTGGCAGTTGACCGCGAACGCGCCCTCGCGATCGGTCTCCGCCGCGTCCACCGCGTTGTACGCCGCGCAGTTGATCACGAGGTCGACCCCGCTTGCAGCGGTGCGGAGCGCCGCGAGATCGCGGAGATCGAGCTCTTGGTGGGTCGGCGCGAGGACCTCGTGCGTGGCCGCGAGCGGCCCGTGCAACGACGACCCGAGCTGACCGCGCCCGCCGAGGAGGAGGACGCGCATCAGACGAGCGAGAACCCGCCGGACGCCGCGAGGGCCTTGCTGCGATCGCGTTCGCGCAGGGTCTCGAGGATGATCACCGCGGTCTCTTCGATGGCGCGGCCGGTCACGTCGATGATCGGCCACGTGGGGTGGCGTTTGAAGATCTCGTTGGCGAAGTCGAGCTCCTCTTGCACGTGCTCGCGGAGGCCGTAGTTGGTGTCGACCGGCATGCCGAGCTGTTTGAGGCGCGCGCGGCGGATTTGCACCAGCTGCTCGAGACCGATGGTGAGGCCGACGCAGCGCTCCTGCGGCGCCTCTTCGATCTCGGGCGGGGGCTCGACGCCGAGCACGATCGGGTAGTTGGCGACGCGGAGGCCGCGCTGGGCGATGAGCGTGGAGAGCGGCGTCTTGCTGGTGCGCGACACGCCCACGAGGACCAGGTCGGCCTTCTTGAAGTTGCGCGGCTCGCGCCCGTCGTCGCTCTTGACGGCGAACTCGACGGCCTCGATGCGGCGGAAGTACTCGTCCGAGAGGGGGAGCATCGCGCTCGGCAGGTTGATCGGGCTCGCGTCGAGGTAGCTGCCGATCTTCGCGATGAGCGAGCCGATGAGGTCCACCGCCTCGACCTTGAGCTCGTAGCTCGAGTGATGGATGAACTCGCGGAGCTCGGGCGACACGACCGTGAAGAAGACGAGCGCCCCGTCGGACGCCGACTGCTGGAGCACCGCGTGCACGCCCTCGTTGGTGCGGACCCTCGTGTGGAGGCGGATTTGCACGGGCGCGCCGGGGAACTGCAGGAGGGCCGCGCGCACGACCTTCTCGGCGGTCTCGCCGGTCGAGTCCGACACGATGTCGATGAAACGGTGCTGCGCGGTGTCTCCCATGCGCAGTGAATCTAATGCAATTTGCGGGGAACGGGGCCGGTGTATTCTCGCCTCATGACCGATCAGGGGATGGGCATCCGGTTGTCGCGCGACGTCTTCCTTGCGCTGTGCGCCATTGGCTGGGCCGACGGCGAGCTCGACCGCCAGGAGGCCGACGGCATCCTCCGCGCCGCGACCGAGGCGGGCCTCGACATCGACGCGCTGCAGGAAATCGAAGAGGCGACCAAGACCAGCCGCTCTCTCGACACGCTCGACCGCAGCAAGCTCACGCCGATCGAGCGAACGTTCGTGTACGCCACGGCCGTGTGGCTCGCGCGACTCGACGGCCACGTCGACATCGAGGAGCGCATCGCGCTCAAGAAGCTCGGCGACCTGCTCGGGCTACCGGACGGCATCCGCACCCACGCGTCGGCCGCCGCGCTCGAGGTGTCGAACCTGCCCACGGGGGACCGGCCCGATCGCTACGACCTCGACCGCCTCCGCACCCGCCTCGAAGAGCGCCTGCAGAACCCCAAGACGTTCAACGACGACTGATCCACGCAACCGCGGCCACGCGCCGGCGGCCTTCGCCGTCGCCGCGGGTCAGTGCTATCTGCGTGCCCATGCAGCTGCCTCGCCCGGTCTACATCGTCGACGCCCTTCGCACGCCGATCGGCCGCTATCGCGGCGCGCTCGCCGAGGTCCGCCCCGACGACCTCGCCGCGCACGTGCTCCGGGCGGTGGTCGAACGCACCGCGATGTCCCCCGAGGAGGTCGTCTTCGGCGCCACCAACCAGGCCGGCGAGGACAACCGCAACGTCGCGCGCATGGCGGTGCTCCTCGCGGGTCTCCCCTACGAGGTGCCCGGCGTCACCGTGAACCGGCTGTGCGGCAGCGGGCTCGAGGCCGTCAACCGCGCCGCGATGTCGATCGCGCTCGGCGACGCCGAGGTGGTGGTCGCCGGCGGCGTCGAGTCGATGACCCGCGCGCCGTTCTCGATGCCCAAGGCGAGCGAGGCGTTCGATCGCAACCCGCCGCCCATCTACGACACGACGATCGGCTGGCGTTACCCCAACCCGCGCATGGCCGCCCGCTTCTCGCTCGACTCCATGGGTGAGACGGCGGAGAACGTCGCGCAGAAGTACAACGTGACGCGCGAGCAGCAAGACGTGTTCGCCGCGGACTCGCAGCGCCGCGCGTCGACCGCGTGGGCGACGGGCGCGTTCGCGCGCGAGGTCGTGCCGGTCACGGTGAAGAAGGGCAAGGTCGAGGAGTCGTTCGCCCGCGACGAGTCGCCGCGCGAGGACACCACCGCCGAGAAGCTCGCGAAGCTGCAGCCGGTGTTCCGCAAGGGCGGGTCGGTCACCGCCGGCAACAGCTCGCCGATCAACGACGGCGCCGCGGCGGTGCTGCTCGCGAGCGAGGAGGCCGTCAAGAAGAGCGGCGTGCAGCCGCTCGCCCGCGTGGTCGCGTTCGCGGTCGCCGGGGTCGAGCCGAACACGATGGGCGAGGGGCCGATCCCCGCGACCAAGAAGGTGCTCGCGCGCGCCGGCTGGAAGGTGTCCGACCTCGACCTCGTCGAGCTCAACGAGGCGTTCGCCGCGCAATCGCTGGCGTGCATCCGCGGCCTCGAGCTCGACCCAACGCGGGTCAACGTCAACGGCGGCGCGATCGCGCTCGGCCACCCCATCGGGTGCTCGGGCGCGCGCATCCTCGCGACGCTCACCCACGCCATGCGCGCGCGCGGCGCCAAGCGAGGTCTCGCGTCGCTCTGCATCGGCGTCGGCCAGGGCATCTCCACGCTGGTCGAAGCCGTATGAGCGAGCGCTCCGTCGCGCTCGAGGCCGCCCGCCTCGCGGCCAGGGCGATCCTCGAGGTGCGCGCCCACGGCTTCGAGGTCGAATACAAGGGCCACGACGATCCGGTCACCGCCGCCGATCGCGCGGGCAATGCGGTGATCGTCGAGCGGCTGCGCGCGGCGTTCCCCGACGACTCGATCGTCGCCGAGGAGGATCCCATCCCGGCGTCCCGCGGGCGGCGTTGCTGGTTCGTCGATCCGCTCGACGGCACCAAGGAGTTCGTCGCCGGCATCCCCGAGTACTGCGTCATGATCGGCCTCGCGATCGACGGGCGCGCCACGGTCGGCGCGATGGTGATCCCGGTCTCGGGCATCTCGATCAGCGCGTCACTCGAAGAGGGCGCCTTCGTCGGTGACCGTCCGGTGTCGTTCTCGCGACGCGAGTCGCTCCGTTTTGTCACCAGCCGCTCGCGGCGCTCGCCGCGGCTCGACTCGATCTTCGCGGCGCTCGGCAAGCCGCACGAAGAGGTGCGCTGCGGATCGGTCGGCGTGAAGATCGCGAAGATCTTGTTCGACGAGGCCGACGCATACATCCACCCCGGCGGCGGCCCCAAGCTGTGGGACCTGTGCGCTCCCGAAGCGATCGTCCGCGCCGCGGGCGGCGTCTTCACCGACGAGCACGGCAACGAGATCGACTACGCGCGCGACGAGATCGCGCACGACGCTGGTATGGTGGTCTCGCACCGGGAGATACACGCACAGCTGATCGACGCGATCGCGCGGTCGGGGCTTCCGTCGGGCCAAGCGGTCTGAGAGGATGCGCGCGTGCCGGGTTCCCGACTGAACGCTCTCCTCGATGCACTCAAGAGTGCGTCACGCGCCGGCACGCGCGCGACCGCGCACCGCCTCGCCGACGAGCTCGGGGTCTCGGTGCGGACGCTCTACCGGGACCTCGATCGGCTGCGCGCAGCCGGCGTCGCGATCGCCGGCAAGACGGGCGTTGGGCTGAGCGTCGATCGCGCAGCCAAGCTGCCCGAGGTTGCCCGTCGGGGCGAGCCGGAGCTCGAGGCGCGGATGCGGGTGACGGTCGAGGGCGCCAAGCTGCTCGGCGCCGATCCCCTGCTGAGCATCGATCGCGGCCGCGGCCCCGAGCGCGTGGTTCGAGCGTCGCGCGACGCGCTGGTGCGCGCAGCGCTGCGCGCGGGCGGCGAGGTGATCGTCCTCGCCCCCGAGAAGCTGCGCCGCGAGGTCCGAAACCGCGCACGCGACATCGCCCGCGCCCACAAGGGCTGAGCCAAACAGGCGCGCGCGTAAGCGAGCGCCTATGCCTCCGCGCTTCTACCTCCGCGCCCCTACTTCACCTCGGTCTTGCACCCGAGCAGGATCTCGACCTTCGCCTTGAAGTCGTTGCGCACGGCCTCGCACGTCTTCGGGCACAGCACGATCTTCTTCGGCATCGCGGGGTTGTCGTAGCGCCAGCCCTCGCCGCTCGCGCAGGTCGGATCCTGCAGCAGCGTCTGCGGGGGGGGCGCGCCGCCCTTGCTGTAGAGGACGTTGACGAGCCCGACCGCGACCTCGCCCTTCAGCACCTTGGTCGGCAGGTCGAGATCGCACGGCAGCGCCTTGCCGCGCACGATCGCGAGCGCGTCGCGGAAGCCGTCGTCCACCTTGGTGGGATCGGTCGCGAGCACGGCGCTGGTGGTGCCGCCGGCGGCGGCGATCTGGCTGGCGATGGCGACGTTCACGCCGGGGAGTCCGACGACGAAGGTTTTGATTCCACCGGTAGCCAGGCCTGTCGCCGCCAGGTCGGCGATGACCTTGGGGTCTTCCGGATTCACTGCTGTCGATCCAGAACCGCAGGTCGTCGCCGGCCCCTGCGGTTCGCCATCGGTGATCAGGATCACCGCGCCAGCCTCTCCAGGGCGTGCCTTCAACTCTTCGATGGACTTCCGCAGCGCACCACCGAGCGCGGGGTAGATCGGCGTGTTGAAGCCGTCGGGCTTCTCGGCGTCGATCGCTGCCAGCACCTTCGGCCCGTTGGCCGGCAGTAGATCGTAAGGGACACGCGGCGCCATGTACGCGGCCGAGTCACACGCCGGAACACCGTCCAGCGGACGAGGAAAAAAGTTCAACGCGAGGCGCAAGCCCGCGGACGCCGGGTCCTTGAGAAACGCGTCCATGCCCTTGCGCGCGCCGGCCCACTTCGTCGACGTGACCTCGGGTCCCATCGACGACGACTTGTCGAACAGCAAGTAGAGATTCGCCGGCGTCGCCGTGGCCTGCTCGGTCGACGCGGCGCAGGCAGCGTCCCGATCCACGACGGCGCCGTCGGGGCTGCCGTCGATGGAGCCGATGTCTGCGACGATGCCGCCGCCGCTGTCACGTTGGGTGAGGTCCTCCCCGGAGTCCTTGGGAACCGCGCACCCCATCGCGCCCGACAAAACCGCAAGGAAGACAAGACGCATCGCGGCAGCATACCAAGCGTTCGGGCTTCCGCTCGGGACGGCGGATCAAGATTCGTAGGGGACGGCATTGGATCGAAGCCCGGCCGTCGGTCAGAATGGCGCACCGTATGAAACGCCTTGCTCTTCGCTCCACTGGGTTCGTTGCACTCTTCGTTCTTGGTGTCGCCGGCGTCAGCTGCGCGGAAGGAGCGACCGGCGAGGTCGAACTCCAACCGGGCGCCGAGACCGGCGGCGAGGACACCGGCAGCGGCGGTGATGACACGAGCGTCCCGGACACCGGCGCGGGCGGCGACACGGGCGGCGGCGGCGACACCGGGGGGATGACCGAGGCCGGTGACTCGTCGATGACCGACAGCGCCGGCGATGGCGGCACCGAGACTGGTGACGGTGGCGCATGCAGCATGGGCTGCCCCGTGGGGAAGTGGGACATCGATGGCGATCCCCTCACCGGCGAGTGTGGCTGCGAGTACGTCTGTACGAAGAAGGGCACCACCGACCCGATCGACGAAATGTACACAGACGACAACTGCGACGGCACCGACGGTGTCGCCGAGGCGTGCGTCTACGTGTCGACGAGCACGGGCGATGACACGAAGGCGGGTACGCGTGTCGCGCCGATGAAGACGATTACGGAAGCCATCAAGAAGGCGAAGGCCTCCGGCATCCCGTCCGTCTGCCTCTCTGGCGAGATCTACAACGAAGCCGTCACCGTCGAGTCGGGTGTCAACGTGTACGGCGGCTTCGATCAGGGCGATGCAACGTTCAAGTTCAAGCGTTCGGCCGCCGCGACGTCGACGGTCAAGGCCACGGGCACCGTCTTCTACGCACCGAAGATCGACGTCGACACACACGTCGAGGGGATCACGATCGAAGCGGCGGCCGCAACGGGCATGGGCGTGAGCACGTACGGCGTGCGACTGGGTGGTGGAACCGGAACGCTGTTCGTTCGGTACAACAAGATCACCGCTGCGGCCGGTTCGGACGGCGACGACGGTACCAACGGCACCCCCCACACGAGCTCGGCGGCTCCGAACGGCGAGCCCGGCACCAAGGGGGCACAGAAGAACAGCAGCTCTGGGATCGGCGGCCCCGCGCCGACGTGCGATGCGCCCGGTGGCAAGGGTGGTGACGGTGGCGCTGATTCAGCGGCGGGTCAGGATGGCTCTACGGGCTTCGGCGGAACCGGCTTTGGTTCGGGCGCGCCCTCGAACTCTTGCACTCCTGCGATCGGATCGGCCGGAACGCCCGGGGGCCCTGGCAGTGATGGCAGTGGCTCGGTTCAGGGCACGCCCGGCGTTGGCGGAAGCGCCATCGGGACCGTGAGCACGATGGGTCACCTCTACACGCCGGCGTCGGGCACTGACGGGAAGAACGCTTCTCCGGGCAACGGTGGCGGCGGCGGCGGCGGCGGCGGCGGCGGTAGCGGCGGCGGTCTCTGCTTCGGCGATTGGGACAAGGGCGGCGGCGGAGGCAGCGGTGGCTGCGGTGGCCAGGGCGGCCGCGCGGGTACCGGCGGAAAGGGTGGCGGAGGAAGCTTCGGCGTCTTCGCTGCCAACGGTAAGGTCACCGTCACCAACAACGAGATCACCGCGGGCAACGGCGGCAAGGGTGGCAAGGGCGGCAATGGGGCGGCAGGCCAGACGGGCGGCACCGGCGGCGGCGGCGGCGGCAACAACGACGACAGCGGCCCCGGCGGCAAGGGCGGCAACGGCGGCAAGGGTGGCGCGGGTGGCCCGGGCGGTGGTGGCGGTGGCGGGCCGAGCGCATGCCTCGGACGCTTCGCCGGCGTCGCAACGTTCACCTACAGCGCCAACAGCTGCACGACGGGTGTTCCCGGGTTCGGTGGGCTCGGCGGGACGAACCCCGAGGGTGGCCTCGCGAGCGAGGGCAAGCCGGGGACTGCCGCAGCGAATCTGCAGATCAACTGAACTCGGCGCGCGATCCGACGGGCACCACCCCGCTCGTCTCGCGCGCTGCGCGTCGTCACTGCACGTAGATCGCGCCGTCCTTGAGCGCGTCGACCGCGCCGCCGGAGGGCTTACCCAGGCCACCCCAAACGATTGCGCCGTTGGCGATCGGCGCGGTCGCTGCGTAGATTCGGCCGAGCGGCGCGCCGCTCGTCGACATCGCAGACCACGCTCCAGCTTTGAAGTCGTGCGCTGCGCCAGTCGTGAGGAAGACCGGCATGCCCGCCGCGTCGCTCTTGAGCCCCGACCAGACGTGGAACGTCTCGCCGATCGGCCACGTGACGACGTTCATGCGTGGCTCATACGTGGCGGCCGACGGACTCGCGACCGCGCTCCACGTGAGTGAACCGAGGCTCAGCACCTGACCATCTGCACTCGCGGCGTCAGAGACGACGCCCCCAAACGCGAACAACCGATCTCCGACCACCTGTGCCGCGACACCGAAACGAGTACCGATGCTGGTGGCCGGAATCGTCCGCCATGTCTTCTTCACGGGATCGTAAAGCGCGCCATCTGCCAGCGGACCGGCGTCGTCGCGTCCACCCCAAATCAACATCTCCGAACCCGTCCAGGCCGTGAATGCACTGCGGCGCTTCGTGACGGGCGCGGCTGGCAGCGCTGTCCACGACGCAGTGCTCGGGTCGTACGCGGCGCCGTCGGCGAAGTCAGTGGTGGCGCCCTGACCGCCCCACACCAGCAACTGCTTGGTCGTTGCGGCCCAGACTGCGCCATGCGCGTTTCGCCCCGAGAGCGGCGACGACGGAAGCGCAGTCCACGTCTTCAAGAGCGAATCGAAAGACGCACCATCCGCCAGGTATGTGCTGCCGTTTCTGCCGCCCCACACGATGTAATTACGGCCGTCCCACACGGCCGAGTGATAGATGCGCGCTGTAGGCGCACCCGACGACGCAACCGCCGTCCAGGAATTCGAGGAGAGGCGGTACATCGCGCCGTCGCCGAACGGCACGCCTCCCTCGATCGAGCGCGCACCGCCGAAGACGATGAGCTCCCCGCCCGTCCATACCGGCGCAGCGTACACGCGCCCCTCGAACGTGGCCGGCGCATCCGCGATCGCCGTCCAGCCCTTCGGCAGCGCGCACGTCTCCGCCCCCCAGACGCACGCCGCCGTGCACGTCCTGCTCTTCTTCTCGAGCACTCCCGGGCATGCTCCGGCGACGGCTTCCGTCTTGCCGGGCATGCACACGCAGGTGTCGGCGGGCGCGGTGTCCATCGTCGCCGAATCGCTGCTCGTGGAATCGGCCGTTGCCGAATCGGTCGTCGCGTCGGCTATGCCGGTCTCGAGTGCCCCGGTGTCGCTCTCGACGACCCCCGTGTCGTCCTCGACGCCGCTGTCGATCGCGACCGTATCGCCGGTGCTCGCGCCCGTATCGCCGGTGTTCGCGCCCGTGTCGCCCGAGCCCGTCTCGTCGCACAACGCCGGCTCGTGCGCGCACGGATCGACGCTGAGATCGCGGTGACACCCCACCACCAACGCGGCAACGAACAAGCGGCGCATCAGAAGCTCCCCACCAGGTAGACACCATTGTGCGTCGCGGTGACCGCGACGGGATTCTCTTTGGGCGCGGTGAGCAGCAGCGTCACGCCGACCCCCGCGGTCACCACCGCCGCACCCACGGCAACGAACGACACCGTCTCCCAGGTGCGGATCGGCGTCTCGCGCCCCTTGTCGCACGGGCCGGCGGCGCAGTCCTCGCGATAGGAGCTCGCGAGCGAGCCGGAGTAGAGCCAGGCGCCGAGCGCGGCGCCGCCGAACGCGACGCCGGTGCCGACGCCGATCCATCCCCAGGTGCGCTGTGACGACGAAGAAGACGGCGGTGGCGCGTCCCGAACGACGGGCGCAGTGACCACGGCCGGCGCGCTCGGGGAGGGGGCGTCGACCAGCACCTCGATCGTCGTGCTCTCGGACAACGTGACCTCACGCTTGAAGGCGACCTCGCCGGCTCGCGTTGCCACGACCGTATGCAGCCCGGGGTTCACCGAGAGCGTGAGGGGCAGCTTCGCCTCTCCGCCATCCACGGTGACCGCGACATCCCGTGTCGCTGGCGTGAGCTTCACCACGAGCCTGGGGATGCGCGGGCGCAAGTCCTCGAGGTCGCTGGCGGCGGTGTCGACCGTGGCGCTGTCGGCCTTCGGGTCAGTGCGGATCGCCTCGTAGTCCCTCTCGGCTTCGAGCATGCGGCCGAGCTTCTTCTTGCAGCTCGCAATGTGGAGCTTGGCGTTGAAATCGCGCTTCTCCGCAGGGATTGACTCGAACGAAGCGAGCGCGCCGACGAGATCGCCGGAGTTCTCGAGCTTCACGCCGGTCTTGTACGCATCGGGCGGCGCGAGGAGCAGGATCGAGAAGATGAGCGCTGCGGTGTGCATGGCGGCTGGGTGCTCTCCTATCGACGGGAGCCGGCGTCCAGTTGCGGACCGCTCTGCATCCGTTCAGCCCAAGCAGAAATACCGGTGAAAGCTATACTCCTCGCTCCCCGTGTCCAACGCGCCGTTCGCTCCGCACCGGCTCGAGGGCACCCCCTACCGGTTGGACTCCGTCCTCGGCGAGGGCGCCATGGGCGAGGTGTACCTCGGTGAGCACGTCGACCTGCGACGGCCCGCGGTCATCAAGGTCATCAAGACGAAGTTCACGCGCGAGGAGCAGGTCGTGTCGCGCATGCGACGCGAGGCGCGGATCGTCGCGCGCATCCGCCACGACGCGCTCGTCACCGTCTACGACCTCGGCACCGCGGCCGACGGGCGCACGTACATCGCGATGGAGTGGCTCGAGGGCACCGTTCTCCGCCGCATCATGCAGACGCGCGGACAGATCCCGGTCGACGAGGCGACGCGTTGGATGGCCCAGGCGTGCGACGGCCTCGACGCAGCCCACCGCGAGGGCGTGATCCACCGCGACATCAAGCCCGAGAACCTCTTCGTCACCGCGGCCGGGCAGCTCAAGGTGCTCGACTTCGGCGTCGCCAAGCCGATGCAGGAGGGCGACATGACGAGCGCGCGCACGGCGGCCGGCATGGTCCTCGGCACGCCGCGCTACATGGCGCCCGAGCAGGCGACGGGGCGCGCGCTGAGCGAGGCGACCGACGTCTACGCCGTGGGCTGCGTGCTCTTCGAGATGCTCGTGGGCGAGCCCCTGTTCCAGGGCTCCGACGCGCGCGAGCTCCTCTGGCACCACCTCAACACGCCCGCGTCCACGCTGTCCGCGCGCGCGCGGAGAGCGTTCGACCCCCAGCTCGAGGCGGTCGTCGCGCGCGCGCTGCACAAGGATCCGGCGCAGCGCTACACGCGCGCCGCGGAGCTCGCAGTGGCTCTCCGCGCGCTCCACGAAACGGCGGGCCGCTCCGCTCCGCCGCGTTTCGAAGAGCGCCCCACCGTCCGCGTCAACCCTGGCTCGCTCCCGCCCGAGGCGCTCCCGACTGCGCACCTCGAGAGGGGGCACCTCGAGGCGGGGCACCTCGAGGCGGGGCACCTCGAGAACGAGGCGCTCGCGGACACGCGCGCGATCCCGGCGATGAACCTGGTGCAGGGCGTTTCCACGACCGAGCAGGCGCCGCTGATGAAGACCGCGCAGACGGAGCTGCTGGGCGAGCCCACGCCCGGCGGCACCGGCGCGCTCGCGGCCGAGGTGAGCACCGTCGAGCGTCGCGCGACGCCGCTGTGGCCGTTCGCGGTCGGCGTGGTCTTCTTTGCGGGAACGATCACGGCGTTGTTGTTCCTCCTGCGCACTGGCGAGGAGCCGAGGGTGGAGAAGCCCGCGGTCGCCGCGCCCGCCCCGGAGCCGACGCCGACCGCGAAGCCCGAGCCGACCGCGAAGCCCGAGCCGACCGCGAAGCCCGAGCCCATCGCGAAGCCCGAGCCGACCGCGAAGCCCGAGCCGATCGCGAAGCCCGAGCCGACCCCGGAGCCGACCGCGGCTCCGAAGGCGACTGCCAAACCGGAGCCGGTCGCGACGACGACGGCCGCGCCGAAGGCGAGCGCCGCGATCAACAACTACGACCACGCCAAGCAGCTGATGGCCGACGGCGATCTCGACGCCGCGGAGCGCGAGGCGCGGCTCGCGATCGGCACGCACGGGAACGCTGCGCGCATCCTGCTCGGCGAGATCCTCGAGCGGAAGGGCAAGCCGGCGCTCGCGCGGGATATGTATAAGAAGGTTCTGGAGTTGGATCCCAACAACGGGGTCGCCAAGACGCGACTGGCGAAGCTGGGTGGCTAGCAACCGCGCGCTTATGCGCGCGGCCCCGTCGTTGGGTCGGGTAGCAAACGCGCGCTTACACAGCCCCGTTGTTAGGGTTCGCCCTCGGGGGGCGGCACGCTCGGCGAGAGGGTGCGGGCGACGGCGAAGTCGGCGATGACCGGGACGTCGTCGCGGAGCGCGGGGGCGCCGGGGACGTGCTGGGTGTCGACGAAGACGATGTCGGCGTCCGGGTACGCCTCTTTGAAGAGGTTGCAGTTGGCCGGCTCGTTGTCGAACGAGGCGACGACGTGGCCGACGCGGGCGAGCGTGGGGGCGATCATGCGCTTGAACGCCTCGTCGGCCATCTGCGCGTCGGGCTTGAGGATGATCTCGACGCCGGCGACGCCGATCGGGAACCCGAGCGTGCGAAGCGACGCGAACGTGCCGAGGCCCATCATCGGGAGATCGCGGCCGGTGAGGTAGACCACCGTGGCGCCGCGCGCGTGGCAGTCGCGAACGAAGTGAACCGCGCCGTCGAGCGCGACGTCGTGGCGCAGATCGTCGTCTGCGAAGAAGCGCTGGCGCCAGTACTCGGTGGCCTCACCCACGAGCGCCGGCTCGGCGACCCGCAGCCGGCGCAGCGTGTCGTTGAGCAGATACGCGAGGCGGTCGGCCGTGGCCGTGAGGAGCGCCTTGGCCTCCTCGGGGTGTTTGTCCTTCCAGCGGGCGGCGAGGTCGTGGAGGATCGCCACCGTGCGCGGGCGGTTGTCCATCAACGTGCCGTCGAGATCGAGCACCAGCACCGGCGGCCCCTTGGCCGTGCGACGCGAGCAGCGCTGAAGGATTCGCTCGAAGAGCGCGCTCGACTCGTCTTCGGTGACGCGTCGGTACACGACCGGCGGGGTGGGCGTTGACGAACGGGATTCCATGCGGGGCGCGCCCTCTTGCCACGGATTTGCGGCCGCGTCCCGCCCGGGGGGGGCTGGGTTCGAGCTAGCGCTCCTCGAAGCCCTCGACCCCGGAGAGCGCCGCCGGAACACCGCCGCCCGGCGAACATTTCATCGAGCGGACGCTCGTCTCGCCGTTGATCGCCGATTTGAACAGGTACGCGTGGTCGCGGTCGGCCCACGGGATCAGCGCGGACAGCGCGCCCTCGGGGTCGGCCTTCGCCACTTTGTCGGTCGACTTGCCCTTGGCGATCGCGCGCGCCTCGTAGGCGAGCACGCACGCCGTCTTGCCGTCGCCCCGGAGCACCGCGTGCGAGGTCGCGAGCAGCGGCTCCCCCGGCTCGCCCGTGATCGTGATCGGGTGACGCGTGCCGACGGAGAACGGGACCACGACGCGGGGCGCGCTCTCTTTGTCGCCGCACGCGACCTCGGGCTCTGCGAGCGTCTTCTGCGTGGGCATGCCGAGCACCTCGCTCGGGTCGGCCTCGACGCCCTTGAGCGGGACGCCCCAGGAGACGGGCGGCAGGCCGGGCGCGCCGGGCCACTGCACGACGATCGCCGGACGCGTGCCGCCGCTCGCCGCGACGTAGCTGAAGTCCCACGACGGCTCGACGGTGGTCTTGAGATCGGGCCACAGGCCCCAGGTGCGGGTCTCCCATCCGGTGCCCGCCTCGTTGGCCCACGCCATCAGCAACTGCGCGCCGCTCACGCCGAGGATGACGCTCCGACCGGCCGCGCGCACCGCGTCGATGCGAAGCGCGAGCTGCCCCCCGCCAACGTCCTTGCTCGGGAGCTCGGGCCACGGGAGGCGGTCGACCTTCCCGCCCTCGCGCACGAACCACAGCGGCACGTCGGGCTTGGTTGCGAACGGTCGCACGTGCACGCCGCCCTGCGCGATCGAGAGCAGCCCGGGGTTCGCCGCAGCGGCGCCCTCTTTGAAGCCGCCGATCACGTCGCGCGGATCGAGCGGACCGGCGGCCTTGATCGTCGCCCGGTGCACGACGCCCGTCGACGCGACGAACCACGCCACCTCGACGTCGACCTTCTGGCCGTCGACGATCGCGCCCACGGCGGCGACCTTCTTCTTGGGATCCTTCTCCTTCGGATCGACCTTGGCCGTGGCCTCGCGCTTGAACGCGAAGCGGATCGCCGCGGCGCCCTCGATCTGCGGGAGCACCGCGGTCGCCACGTCCTTGGTGCTCGGGCCGAACAGCGACACGTCCTTGGTCTCGACGCCCTTCGCGCCGTGCTTACCGAGGACGACGCTGACGCTGCCCTTGTTGACGTCGTGACGAATCGCGAGCCAGCGAGTGCCGCTCGCCACCTCTGCGTCGTAGGCGGTGGGGGCGGCGAGCGTCTGACCGAGCGACTTCCACTCGCCCTCGGCGGTGCACGCGAGCGACGGGCGCGCGACGATCTTCGGCGCTGCGGCGTCGACCTTGGTGGTGGTGGCCGCGGCGCCCCAGCCGACGCGCGCCGCGCGATCGCCGAGGAGGCAGCCATAGGCGTTGCACACCATCGTGCGCTCGAGGAGCGGCAGATCGGGGAACGCCGGCGCGGCGACCTGCGTCCAGGTGACGCCCGCGTCGCTCGTCTCCCAGCCGCGGCCCTCGCGCGACCACGCGAACCCTCGCTTGCCGGCCATCGACAGCGCGTCGGCGTGGTGCGGGAAGCGATGCCCCTCGGCTGCGCTGCCGTCCTCCTTGGCGGAGTAGACGACCCAGTCGCCGGCGATCGATGCCGTGGCCACGACGACGCCGCTCGGATCGACGCTCACGGTGCCGGGCTGCGCGTGCGCGGCCGAGAGCGGCGTCTGCTTGGTGTCGCTCGAGGGGAGCGCGGGCAGCGCGATCTTGGTGAAGTCGCGGCCGTTGGCCGACACCAGCAGGCTCAACGGACCGGCGCCCGCACGGCCGAGCGCGTAGGCGCGGGTTCCGGCGAACGCCATCGACGCGACCGTCTCGACGTGCCCCGGCAGCCCGAGCTTCGCGAAGCTCTTCTGCCCGACCGGCCGGATCAGCGGCGGCGAGCTGTAGCACTCGTTGCTCCGCAGTCGTTTGCACGCGCCGTCGATGATCAACGCGCGATCGGGCGCGAGCCACACGTGACCGTTCTCGGCGCGACGCGAGCCGGTGTTGCCGTCTTCCTTCCAGGTCTTGCCCTCGTCGTCGCTGCGATAGACGCGGATGACCGACACGTTGGAGCTCGGCTTGGGCGGCGGGGGCTTGCCGCTCGAGATCACCGCCTTGGTCATGCCGGTGCCGCGGTCGTCGCACGCCGCGTAGAGCGAGATCGCGTCGCCGCCGACCCACACGTGCTCGCAGCCGTTGAGCTCGGTGACCTTCTTCGCCTCGAGCGGCGCGCCGAGCTTGCCGTAGGCGAGCCGCCAGCGGGTCGGGTCGTCGGCCTCGGAGATCGCCTCGAGGTAGCGGTCGCCGATCATCGCGCCGCGCCCGCGCTGCACCGCGCGTGCGTAGCTCGGGATCGCCGCGGTGGGCGCCACGGCGAGGTCGAAGCCGTCGCTCTTGGGCGCGCGCGCGACGCGCTCGAGGCGAAGCGGCGACGCGCGCAACAACCCCGACGCCTCGACGCCCTCGAGCATCAAGTCGCCGTTGACGTCGTGCACGACGCGCCGCGCGCCGACGCCGGGCGTGGGCATCGGCTTCCAGGTGGCGCCGTCGTCGTCGGTGGCCCAGGCGCGCTGCGGCGCCGCGAGCGCGATGCCGAGGCCGCCCTCGTTCATCGCGACCTGCACGAGCGTGCCGCCGAGGCCGGGGAGATCGAGCTTGCTCCACGAGCCGCCGCCGTCGGTGGTACGCATCAACCCGCCGTCGGCGATCGCGACGATCGCGGCGCGGCCGGCGCTCGGTGAGCGTAGCGGCGCGGGCGGCGCCTTCTTGGATTCGACGGCGCCGAGCGGCTCGGACGCGGTGTGGACCGTGCCGCTCGCCCCCACCAAGAGCACGCCCTTGCCGCTCTTGGCGATGCCGACGATCGGCTCCGGCAACAGCATCGTCGCGGGGACGGGCGGCGTGCCGTCGCGCTTGTCGAGCCAACGCTCGCCACCGTCGCCGCCGTAGAGCACTCCGCTCCCGAGGTCGAGGCGGGCGCGCAGGTTGCCGAGGCGCGTGGCGTGGAGCGCCCAGCGCGCGGGCGACTCTACCGGCGCCGCGGGGCGCACCGGCGCGGTGGGCGCAGTGGGCTTACCGACGACGGAGGTGGAGGCGCCCGGCCCGCACGCGGACAGGACGAGCGGGAGCAGCGGGCAAAAGATCCGAGCGCGCATGAACGGCGTGGAGGATACACCTTCGTCAGTCGGAGAAACCGGCCGTGTTGGCCAGCTGCTCCGGGACCGGCCCGGGCGCCGTGGTGCAGGTCATCGTCCGCACCATGGTCTCGTTGCCGGTGCCGCTCTTCCAGCCGCTCCGCCACAGCGTGGCGTGCGCCATGTCGTCGGGGTGAATGAGCATCGAATACGACTCCGTGGAGCCCGACGGCGGCTTGGGGCCGGTGATGGTGATTTGCTGGGCGTCCATCGCGCTCACGCACGGCTCGGCCCCGGGGCCGCTGCGGATGATCTGATTGGAGCTCGCGAAGAACACCTCGCGGCCGTCGACCGACACCGTGATCGGGTGGCGGGTCCCCGGGGTGAACGGCGTGGTGATCCGCCAGGGCGGCGACACCTTGCCGCACGCGCGCGGCGGGTCGGGCATCGACTTCTGGGTCGGCAGCGAGCCGAGCACGTCGGGGTCGGCCTTGTTCGCGTCGACCGGGACCGCGAACGCGGTGCCCGCGACCTCTTTGTTGCCGGGCGCGATCACGCCGAGGATCGGTTTGTCGCCCGAGTCGATGAAGCGCAGCCACGCCTCGCGCGCGTCGTCGAGGTCCGGCCACAGACCCCAGGCGCGCGACTCCCAGGTGTTCCCCGCCTGGTTCGCCCACGCGAGGAAGATCTGCAGGCCACCCGAGACGTCGCCGAAGACGACCGACCTACCGCCGACGCGGGCGGCGTCGAGCCGCAGCGAGAGCGGCCGGCCGCGCACGTCCTTGGTCGGCACCTCGGGCCACACCAGCTTCTCGACCTTGCCGGCGTTGGTGATCCAGAAGAGCGGGGCGTCGGAGCCCGCCGACTGAAACGGCCGCACGTGAATGCCACCGCTCGCGATCGACAGGAGCGCGGTGCGCGCGAGCGACGGCTGCTCGCGGTAGTCGGTCACGTCCTTGGCCGGCTCGATCGCGCCCGCCGCTTTGATAACGGCTTTATGCGTCTTGCCGGTGGCCGCGATGTACCAGGACACCTCGACGTCGACGACCTGCTTCGCGGTGATCGGCGCGTACTTGTTGTAGCTCGGGACGGGGTAGGGGTACTTGCCGCCGATCGGCGGCTTGGGCACCGGCGTCGCCGTCGAGGACTTGTCGCGCTTGAAGTTGTAGCGAAGCGCGGCGACGCCCTCGACCTGCATCACCACGGTGCCCGCGCTGTCCGGCTGCCCGGGGCCGAACAGCGTGATCTCCTTGGTTTCGAGGCCCTTGGCGGTCGTCGTGCCGACCATCGCCGAGAGGGCGCCCTTCGCGGGATCGCGGCGCGCCATCACCCAGCGCGTCCCGCCGCCGAGATCGGCGTTGGCTGCGCTGCCGCCGCTGAGGTTGAGGAGCGGCTTCCACTCGCCCTCGGCGGTGCACTTGATCGGGGTGCGCCCGACGGTCTTCTTCGCGACGACGGGCGAGGCCTCCATCGCGGTGGCGCTCCCGAGCGGGAGATCCCAGCCCACGCGCGTCGCGCGGTCGCCGAGGAGGCATCCGTACGCGCTGCACGCGACGAGGCGGTCGTTCGGCGTGCCGCTCGCGATCGTCGGCGCGGCCACGCGCTTCCAGGTCGCGCCGCCGTCCGCCGTCTCGAAGCCCTTGCCCTGGCCGTCGAAGGCGAACCCGCGCCGGCCGTTCAGATCGAACGCGTCGAAGTCTGCGTCGAGCAGCTTGCCCTGGAGCGACGACCCGTCCGCCGAACCGGCGTAGCGGATCAGGCGGTCGCCCTCGCCGTGGATGACGATGTAGACCCCTGCTTCGTCGACGCCGATCGCGCCGGCGTGACCCGCGAGGATGGTGTTGCCCTTCTCGTCGACCACCGGCGGCAGCCCCTTGCGCGTGAAGTCGCGGCCGCCGTTGTGCGAGATGAAGAGCACCGGGCGCGCCGACGTATCGGTGCCGAGCGCGAACGCCTTGCCGTTGGGCGCGAAGGCGACCTTCTCGAACCGCGCGCCCTGCGCGCTCACCGCCTTGGCGAACACCTTCGCGCCGGGCGGCCGCACGACCGGTGAGCTCTCCGAGCACTCGTAGTCGCTGTGGGTGCGCTTGCACGCGCCGTCGACGAGCAGCACGCCCTCGGGCGAGAGCCACATCAGCTTCTCGCGATCGGACGCGGACACCGTGCCGTCGTCCTTCCACGTGACGCCGCCGTCGGTGCTGCGGAGGAAGCGCGCCTGCTGACCGACGCCGGGGGGCATCGGTCCCCACTTCTTGCTGTAGCTCGGCGTCGCGACAGGGTTGACGCATGCCGCGATGATGGTCGTGCCCTGACCGGTGAGAGAGACCTGATTGCAGTGCTCGAGCTCGTTGGGCTGCTTGAGCATGGGGTGCTTGCCGAGCTCGGTGATCGCGATGCGCCACCGATCGGTCATGTCCTGGTCCTGCACCGCCTCGACGTAGCGGTCGCCGATCACCGCGGCGGTGCCGGCGTACACCGCGTCGGAGCCGAGGAGCACGCCGTGGGTATCGGTGACCGGGAGCTCCCAGCCCGCGTTCGGCGAGCGCGCGATCTTCTCGAGGCGCAGCGGTGACATGCGCAGCACCGCCGACGCGGTGAGGCCCTCGAGGATCAGATCGCCGTTCGCGTCTGCCACGACGCGTCGCGCGCCGACGCCGGGGGTCGGGAGCGCTTGAAACGTGGCGCCGTCGTCGTTGCTGCCGAACACCTGCTGCGGCGCCGCGAGCGCGAGCGCCTCGCTGCCGAGCATCGCGACCTGGAGCAGCACGCCGTTGACCTTGGGCAGCGTCACCGGCGCCCACGTGGCGCCGAGATCGGCCGAGCGCATCAGCGCGGTCCCGGCGAGCCCGAGGATCGCGCGCTTGCCCACGGAGACCGAGCGGAGCGGCGCCTTGATCGGCCGCGTCTCGACGATCGGCCCGAGCGCGTCCTTGGTGAAGTACACCGCGCCGCTCGCGCCCACGAACGCGAAGCGCCCCCCGTCGTCGCGGACGACGCCGCGCACCGGCTCGGGGATCAGGCCCTCGGCGGGGACGAGCCCGCCGCCCTTCTTCTCGAGCCAGCGATCGCCGCTGCGACCGACGAAGACCGTGCCGACGCCCTCGACCTGCAGCCGCGCGTCGGCGGTGACGCCCCCGCTCGGGAGCAGCACCCACCGCGCCGGGCTCTCCGCGGGCTTCACCGCGGCCTTGGCGGGCGGCGGCGTCACGTTCGACTTGGGGACGGTGTTGACGTTCGTCGGACCGCACGCGGTCGCGATCAACGCCAGGGTCAGCGCGCCATGAGTTCGCACGCCGCGAGCATACCTCGCCTCGAGGTGGAACTCGGCTCCTCAGTCGTGCGGCGTGCGGATCGTGAGAACCGGCACCGACGACGTACGGACCACGCGCTCCGCGACCGAGCCCATGAGCGCGTGCGCGAGGCCCTTTCGGCCGTGTGTGCCGAGCACGATCAAGTCGGCGCCGAGGTCCTTGGCGACCGCGCAGATCTCGTCGGCCGGGTTGCCCTGACGGAGGTGCCCGACGACCTTGATCCCGCGCGCGGCGATCCGCTGCACGACCCCGTCGAGGCCCTTCTGCGCGGCCTCGCTCAGGCGGGTCGCGATCTCCGGCCCGGCGAGGAACGCGCCGTCGGGGAAGCCGTAGACCGGGATTTGATAGACGTGGAGGACCTGCACCGTCGCACCGAGCGCTTGGGCGAGATCGAGCGCCGTGTCGAGGGCGTGGTCGGAGCCGGTGCCGAAGTCGACGGGCGAGAGGATGGAGCGAACGGTGAAGGCCATGGGGTAGAGATGCCCCGAGACGCTGCGCGATCGCAAGCGCCACGGGAAGCCCGCCCCCCGCTCCATCTGCTAGAGTCGCGCCTCTCGGTAGATCCTGATGGTGCAGCGGGTCCTGGTCGTCGACGACAGCCCGACCATTCGAAAGGTGGTCAGCGGCGTGCTCGCGCGCGCCGGCTATGAGGTGGGCCACGCGGTCGACGGCCTCCACGCCCTCACCGTGCTCAAGCGCGAGAAGTTCAACCTCGCCCTGGTCGACTTCGTCATGCCGAAGCTCAACGGCTTCGAGCTCTGCAAGAAGCTCCGCGAGGACCAGGAGCTCCGCGAGCTGCCCGTCGTGCTGATGAGCGCGAAGGCCGACAAGATCCGCGAGCACTTCCTCCGCCAGACGGGCGCGCTCGACGCGATCACCAAGCCGTTCGATCCGCGCGCGCTGCTGCTCACCGTCGAGAGCGCCCTGCAGAAGGTCGAAGAGGGCCGCAAACGACGCGAGAGCGTCCCGCCGACCAGCGACCAATCGGGCGCCGAGAACACCTCCACCGATCCGTTCGGCGGCCCGCCCGCGAGCCTGCGGGCGGCGGTGCCCGAGGCGTTCCTCCGTCGCATGGGCGACGCGATCGCGCGCGTCGCGCCGCACCTCCCGCCCGGGGTCGACGCGCGCAGCGCGGTCCTCGCCCTTCGCGGCGCCCTCGGCGAGGACGGCCTCGCGAGCTTCTACGGCGACATCGCCGGAGCCGCGGCCAACGCGGTCCTCACCGGCGATCTCAGCGCGATCCCGCTCGCCGAGATCCTCCAGCTCCTCCAGCTCCAGCGACAGACCGGCATCCTCACGGTCTTCGACGCGAAGACCGAGGTGCAGATCGCCATGCGCGAGGGGCTCGTCGATCTCGCCACCTCGCGCGGAGCGGCCGACGAGTTCCGCCTCGGTCGATACGTCGTCGAGCTCGGCGCCCTCGATCGCAAACAGCTCGACGACTTCATCGGCCGCGAGCGCGCCTCGGGCAAGCAGCGCCTCCTCGGTGACGCCCTCGTCGCCGAGGGCATCCTCACCCGGGACAACATCGGCAAGGCCCTCGAGCGCCAGAGCAGCGAGCTGATCTACGACGTCCTGCGCTGGACCCGCGGGCGCTTCGTCTTCGACCACGGGGCGACCCGCACCGAGGCCAACGCCGCGCAGCTCGGCCTGCCGGTCGCGTCGATCGTCATGGAGGGCTTCCGTCGCGTCGACGAATGGCGCCTCATGGAAGGCGCCCTCGGCGACTTCGAGCAGGTCTTCTACCGCGATCCCGGCGCCATCGAGGCCATGGGCACCTCGCGCCTCACCCGCGAGGAGCGCGCGGTGTTGATGGCGGTCGACGGCGAGCGGAGCGTGCGCGACGTCATCGGCGCGGTCTCCATGGGCTCCTTCGATGTGTGCAAGGTGCTCTACCAGTTCGTGCAGTCGCGCCTGATCCGGCGGCGCGACGTCAGCTGATCGCTTGGGTTCCCCGCGCGAATGCGTGTACCTTCTTCGCCCATGATCGGTCGCGCCCCCGCCGTGGTCCTCGTCGCGTTCGGCCTCGGGCTGCTGCCCGCGCTGTCGCTCTCCTGCAAGAAGGAGGAGCCGGCGCCGGCGCCCGCCGCCAAGGAGGACGACGAGGAGAAGCCGAAGAAGAAGAAGAAGAAGGAGGCCGAGGACGAGGAGCCGGAGAAGCCGGCCCCGACCGCCACGCCCTCGCCGGCCCCGTCGCCCTCGCCGGCCCCGTCCCCGGTCGCCACGGGCACGATCAAGAAGCCCGCTCCCACCACCACCGTGAAGACGGACGCGGGCACCGCCACGGCGCCCACGTGGGGCATCCCCACGACGATCATTCCGAGCACCTTCCCGACGATACCGTTCCCGCCGCCGCCGCAGTGAAACCCCCGAGCACCCGCGCGCGCCGCCTCCTCGGTGCCGCTCCGTTCCTCAAGTGGGCGGGCGGAAAGAGCCAGCTGCTCGAGCCGATCCTCTCGCGCCTGCCCGACCCGATCGAGGGCACGTACTTCGAGCCGTTCATCGGTGGCGGCGCGGTGTTCTTCGAGCTCGCCCGAGCCAAGCGCATCCGCCGGGCCCGCCTCAGCGATCGCAACGCCGAGCTGGTCACGACCTACCGCGCCGTACGCGACGAGGTGGAGCGCGTGATCGAAGCGCTCGCGGCTCACGTCAACCAAGAGGAGCACTACTACGCCGTCCGCGCGCTCGATCCGAGCACGCTCTCGCCCGCCGAGTGCGCCGCGCGGACGATCTTCCTCAACCGGGTCGGCTACAACGGCCTCTATCGCGTGAACGCGAGCGGCCGGTTCAACGTCCCCTTCGGCCGCTATCGCAACCCGAAGATCTGCGACCCGGACGGCCTCCGCCACGTGTCGCGCTCGCTCGCCATCGCCGACCTCGCCGTGGCCGACTTCGAGGAGAGCTGCGGCCGGGCGGTCGCGGGCGACGTGGTCTACCTCGACCCGCCCTACCTGCCGGTCTCCAAGACGGCGAGCTTCACGAGCTACTCGGGCCGCTTCGACGAGGACGAGCACGCGCGCCTCGCCAGCACCTTCGCGTCGCTCGTCGACCGCGGCGCGTTCGTGCTCCTGTCGAACAGCGACACCCCGCTCTCCCGCAAGCTCTACCAGGGCTTCAAGGTCGACACCGTCGAAGCGACGCGCGCGATCAACAGCCGCGGAGACCGTCGGGGCGTCGTCCACGAGGTCCTGGTGCAGGGTCTCCGGGTGCAGCCCCGCCTCCGCGCGGCCGTCAGCGCTTCTCGCCGCCGCGCGCGCTGATCAGGACGCGCGCTTCTTCTTGATGCGCGCCGAGCGGACCGTCTTGTTGGTGCGGTGGGCGGACTCGGGGTGCGCGATCGCGCGGACCACGTAGCCCGCGGCGGCGAGGCCGAAGGCGCCGGTGACGAAGGAGGCGGTGCCGTCGATGCGCGCGCGCTTCTCGCAGGAGTGGTGGGCGTTCTCGCCGTGCGGGCACACGCACTCGAAGCCGCCGCGCGCGTCGGCGGAGACCTCGGCGGGCGGGAGCATGGGCTCGTCCGAGAAGACCGCGGGGATGCCGAAGGTTCCGTCCTCGCGCAGGGCGACGGCGTGCTTTCGCTGCAGCCACTTTCGCACGTCCTTGGCGAGGCCGTCGCGCACGGTCAACGCGAGATCCTCGACGCGCACCCGGGTGGGATCGAGGCGGCCGGCGGCGCCCATCGCCGTGATCACGGGGATCCCGCGGCGCACGCAGGTGGCGATGAGATCGAGCTTGGCGGTGACGTTGTCGATCGCATCCACCACGTAGTCCACGGGCTCGCCCAGGATCTCGTCGCGCGCGCTCGCCTCGTAGAACCGCGTGATCGCTTCGATGCGCCCCGACGGGTGGATGAGCCGCAGGCGCTCGGCCATGACCTCGACCTTCGCCTTGCCCACGGTGCCCTTCATGGCGTGCAGCTGGCGGTTGGTGTTGGTGATGCACACGAGGTCGAAGTCGACGAGGGTGATCCGCCCGACGCCGCTCCGCGCCAGGGACTCGGCGGCCCACGAGCCGACGCCGCCGCAGCCGATGACCATCACGTGCGCGTTGGCCAGTCGCGCGATGCCGTGGTCGCCCATCAAGCGGGCGAGGCGGTCGAAGCGGCGGTGCACCTTGACCGGCGCGTCCTCGGGCGCGTCGGCGGGCAACGCGCGCGTCGGACACGCGGGGCGGTCATCGGTTTCGGGCTTGGTCAGGCCAAGGGCAATCAGACGATCCATCGCGGCGCGGAAGCCTTATGCCGGCGGGACGCGGTGGCAAACCTCAGCGCCCGAAGAAGTAGTAGAGGAGGCCGATCGCCAGCGCGATCGCTGTGACGATCGCCGCGAAGGGCACGCGGGCGCGCGCCGGCGCGA